>CAIUYS010000631.1 GCA_903903365.1 uncultured Methylococcaceae bacterium | reverse complement strand
TACATCACTTTTTTAATGAGGGCACACCGCACAAAACACAGCAAAATAAATTGTACGCTTTATCAGGTGGTTAATTGATATTGCTAAGGTAATACTTTAAGTAATAGCCCGTGGAGTCTATTGAATTTTTTAATGCAAAAGGGGATTTTTAGGAGGGATATTGCCGCACTATTTACCCGGCAATTTTTAAACATCATGTTAGATACTTTTATTAGCCTCTAACAATAAAAACAAGCATTAAAACTGATTGATACATAACAAATAATAAAGAAAGAGTCAGCCTGTAAGCCGGGTTCTGTCGAGAACAGTCATTCATCTAGGCTGCAAGTCACCCTGCAGCTCAAGCAATCTACCCAGGAACCGCGCGGGCCACGCGTCTGTCCCTCTATTTGATCTTGCTCCGGGTGGGGTTTACCATGCCACTTCTGTTACCAGTTGCGCGGTGCGCTCTTACCGCACCTTTTCACCCTTACCTGCCATAAATGACAGGCGGTCTATTCTCTGCGGCACTTTCCGTAGACTCACGCCTCCCAGGCGTTACCTGGCACCCTGCCCAATGGAGCCCGGACTTTCCTCCATCTTATCATGATGATAAAACAGCGACTGTCCAGCCGACTCTTTCAGCTCCTAGTATAGCGTATTATCATCCCAACGCCAATCCGATAAATTAAGCAATTGCTCCAGCGCCATTTAATTTTTGCAATATTAGCCGATGGGAATAGAGAATAATTGGGTTTATTGATCACCTATTAATAACATAAGCACTAAGCGTCTTTTGCTTTATCCATTTCCAGAGCTGCCTGATACAACAGCTTCTTTCTAACTCCGGTAATTTCTACCGCCATTGCCACAGCTGTCTTAATAGAACACTCTCGCAATAACACCTGAAGCAGCTTTTCCTGGTCGGTGGTAATAATTTGCTCTTTTTTATCAACAACAGCGCCATCGACAATAACAACAAACTCACCTTTTCTCATATTGTCATTTTGCTCTACCAACTCCAGCGCCTCTCCCAAACTGGTTTTTACAATTGTTTCATGAAGCTTGGTCAATTCTCTTGCAATGACAATCTCACGATCTAACGGTAATATCTCGGCCATATCTTGCAATGACGCCAAAATTCGATGACAGGACTCATAAAACACCCATGTTTTTGGGGACAGGAGCCTTTCATTAAAAAAAGCTTTGCGTGCCGACGAGGTTCTGGGTAAAAAACCTTCAAAAGAAAACTGTGTAACCGGCAGCCCCGCCGCCGACAAGGCCGCAATTAAGGCACAAGCCCCGGGAATAGGTACAACATCCAGACCCGCATCCTTCACCAGCTTTACCAGCGGCATACCCGGATCACTTAGCAACGGCGTCCCGGCATCCGAAACCAGGGCAATAGATTGCCCCTCGCGTAACTTTTCAAGTAAAACAGCGGACGCTTTATCCTCATTGTACTGGTGCAATGAAACCAGTTTATTGGTAATCCCATAATGCTGTAACAGTATTTTTACATGCCGGGTATCTTCTGCCGCAATCAAATCAACCTTTTTTAATACCTCAACCGCCCTAAAACTCATGTCGGCTAAATTACCTATTGGCGTGGCAACAACGTATAATTTGCCAAACTCAGTTAACATTCGATACGCTCATTCATATAACCTCACATTAAAAGATACAACATAAAATCATGATCGACCATGATTGTGTACAGCACTTGCCAAGGCAAAGGCCAAATTATACCAGTATCTTGCTCTTTTTATTGTTTACAGCATAAACACAAACAGGAGATTGACCGTGCTTTTTACTAAACTCAAAGCCAAAGCGGCACACTTGATCCGTGGTGAATCCGCTGAAGAACAAGCGCATAAATTTCTAATCGATAAAGGACTTAAGCCGGTTTGTCGAAACTACCGGTGCAAACTGGGCGAGCTTGATTTAATTATGACGGATAATCAAACACTGGTTATTGTCGAAGTTCGCTACCGTAAAACAGATAAATACGGTAGCGCCGTGGAGAGTATCACGCGGGCAAAACAATCACGTATAATAGCGGCAACGCATACTTACCTATCATCCCAAAAAGTAGACAGACCCATACGCTTTGATGTTGTTGCCATTTCCGGCAATGGCAATCTGGAGTGGATACAAAATGCTTTTTAAATTAATCATCAAACCATGAGCCTACAAGACCGCATCATTAATCATTTTTCTGACAGCATCCAAACCCAGCAGGATGCCATGACCTATCTCTGTGAACTGATAGAGTATGCCTCGCAACGACTGGTGACCTCCTTATTGAATGATAAGAAAATACTCGCCTGCGGCAATGGTCGTTCAGCAACCTGCGCCCAACTACTCTCATCATCCATGCTTAACCAATTTGAGCGCGACCGCCCGTCATTGCCCGTCATCGCCTTAACTACCGACACCGCAACCATCACCGCAATAGCCAATGACTTTCACTTTGACGATGTTTTCTCAAAACAACTGAGAGCATTGGGACAAAGCGGCGATATATTAGTGGTCTATACTGATGGAAACAACTCCGCCAATATTGCCAAAGCGATCACCACCGCTCATGATAAAGACATCTCGGTTATCGCCTTAACCGGCAATAATGGCGGCATGATTGCACCCTTACTCCATGAAACAGATATAGAAATACGGGTACCATCAACCTCAAACGCACGCATTCAGGAAATCCATATATTAATCACCCATTGCTTGTGTGACTTGATTGACCATCAATTATTTGGTTGATAATCGCTTACAGACTATTTAGGTTAAACCATGAAAAAATTGTTTTTATCCCTGGTGCTACTCAATTGCCTTTTAATAAGCGCCTGCTCATCCGTTGCAACAAACCCCGACACCATAACCGAACAAACTTTATTACAAGATCGCCGTACCCGCGAAGCCATTTTGATTGATAAAGACATTGAAACCGAAGCCTACTCAGAACTAAATTCAGATGACGCCCTGCTTAATCAGTGTCACTTTACGATAACCGCCTATAACGGTGCCGTTCTTATTACTGGCGAAGTGCCCAATGAAGCGCTTGGAAAAAAGATTATTGCTACCGTGCAAGTCATTCCCAATGTAAAACTGATCCACGACAATTTAATCACCGCCCGCCCCAGTGATGCCAACTCACGCGCAAACGACCAATTAATCACCGACACCGTAAAAACAGCACTCAGTCAAATCAGAACCATGCCTGATTTTGACCCCGCCATGATAAAAGTCATTACTGAAAACGGCACCGTTTACCTGATGGGACTGGTACAGCGAGATGAAGGCACCGTTGTTATCAACGTGACCAAACTCCAACCCGGCATCAATCAAATTGTCACCGTTTTTGAATATATTGATTGATAGCGTCAAAGACAGAGGAGCCGTTGTTTAGCCCTTTCTTTGAAAAAGAGGTTAGGAGAGGTTTTTTAAATAAACCGTCGCAACTAATGTTGTAAATCGCAACGTGGACATCGCTCCTACGCAGGATAGGAAATTTTCTACCCCTACCAATCCCCCTTTGCCAAAAGGCTTGGGGCTTTTTTCAATATCGTAGGGAATTATCAATTGCGACTAGCGGAGCGCCCTTCCCCCTTCAAAAGCACCCAATGACCCGATGTTAACGTACTGCTTTAAGCCCGTTAACCCGACCGACAAAGATTATTATCATTTTTTTGTAAGAAAAAAGTGTCACCTACTTTTTTAGCGGCTATGAAGGATGTCAAAGTTGTTCGTATAACGCCATATACTCTTTAGCGCTGCTATTCCAGGAATAATCTTTTTGCATACCGTTAATTTGTAATTGCTGCCAGGTTTTAGGAAGGCTATAAACAATGAGTGTGCGTTTAATGGCTTCCATTAAAGATCCAGACATTGCCTGAGTAAAAACAAAGCCCGTTGCAGTCTTGTTGCTCAAGGTTTCCGGCAACACATCAATGACAGTATCTGCCAAACCGCCGGTTTTTCTGGCAATGGGAACGGTACCATAACGTTGACTGTATAACTGGTTTAAGCCGCAAGGCTCAAAGCGCGACGGCATCAGGAAAACATCGGCACCCGCTTCAAGCTGATGCGCCAACGCTTCATCATAACCCAGCGTAATCGCTATTTTATCGGGATGCTTATTGGCAATAGTTGTTAACTGCTGTTCAAAACGCGACTCACCCTTGCCCAGTAAAATAAATTGCAAAGGCAGTGTCAGCATTTCGGGAAGGCAGTCCATTATCATATCGATACCTTTTTGCTCCACTAAACGACTGATCAGGACAAATACCGGCAGACTGCCATCAACCGGTAGCGCGTGCCTGATTTGCAAGGCTGTTTTGTTGAGCCGTTTTTTGGATAATGTTGAAATAGTATAGCGCTCGCTAATAGCGGTATCGGTTTCCGGATTCCATTGATCGGCATCTATCCCGTTAATAATGCCGGTCAGCGCGTCTTTTCGGTAACTTAACAAGCCCTCCAGGCCATAGCCATAAGCAGCTGTCTGAATTTCTTTGGCATAGGTCGGGCTAACGGTGGTGATACGATCTGCATAGGCCAAGCCACCTTTTATAAAGGATAGCATTCCGTTAAATTCAATACCCGCCGGACTCCAAAGTTGCCTGGGCAGATTGAGTAAGTCTGCGACAGCTTTTGGAAACAGGCCTTGGTAAGCCAAGTTATGTAGGGTAAACACCGTTGCGGGGCGACTGGCTTCCAGCGATAACAACGCCGGCACCAGCCCGCTTTGCCAGTCATTACAATGGACTATATCGGGCATCCAGTCCAAATAACCCCGATTCATCGCAACTTCAACAGCGACACGGCAAAACAGGGCAAAACGTTCGGCGCTATCCGGCCAGGCATTGCCTTGTTCATCCACATAAGGATTACCCGGAAAGCCAAAGAATTCGGGACAATCCACCAGCCATACCGGCACTTGAGTGTCAGGCAGACGGGTCTCAAGAATATGTGCATCGGTGTTATTTACCCGTACCGTGCTTTTATAGTAAATGTCTTCAGTGGTTTTGATGGCCTGATAGTTGGGCATTATCAGACGAACATCAACACCCAATCCGACTAATGCCTTGGGCAAGCTGCCGGAAATATCAGCCAGTCCGCCGGTTTTAATCAGGGGATGCGCTTCACTGGTCACAAACAATATTTTTTTCATCAGCCGTTTTTCAACCGTTATGATTTTAAAAGGAGGGCAAGTTCAAGCGGTTATTGCAAAATAAACTTGAGCCCGATCAGCAACAAAATAGACGCTAAAACCGGACGTAAAAACCGTTCCGGAATTTTTGCACTGAGGTGACTACCGACCCAAATACCCGGCAAAGATCCCATCAACAAGCTGCTCAATAAAACCAGATCCACATTGCCTAAACTTAGGTGACCAATCCCGGCAACAGCGGTTAACGGAATGGCATGCGCCAGATCCGTGCCCACAATTTTAAGCGTGGTCATCCGGGGGTAAAGAAATAACAGTGCCACCGTACCCAGCGCACCCGCGCCTACCGATGACAAGGTAACCAGCACCCCTAAAACTGCACCAATGAGTATGGTAGCGGGTATTTGCAAGTGCTTAAACCGTGCTGCATTCTCGGGATTGCTATGTTCATCATCAATAGGCTCAAGTTTTGCGGCTCTATTTAATAAAAAACTACGGACAAACAGTGCGCAAGCGGTTAACACGAGTGCAATACCCAGCGTAAAGGTAATGGCTCCGGTTGTTTCCTTGCCTATCGCCATAAAATGCTTAAGTACAAATAAGGTCGTTATTGCAAAGGGGATACTCCCCAGCGCCATCCAACCCACGATTTTCCAGTCGACCGAGCCATGCTTGCCGTGATGCACCCACACCCCGCAAGTTTTGGTGATGGCTGCGAACAAAAGATCTGTTCCCACAGCAACCGCTGGATTGAATCCGAATAAAAACACCAGTAAAGGTGTCATCAAAGATCCACCGCCTACGCCCGTCACACCCACCAATAATCCGACTGCAAAACCCGAAATCGTATATGCCAAATTCATTAAAACTAACCTTATGTTTTATTTGGTTTAAAAAACTTCTAACTATAACAGTTAATCAGTTCAAATTGGAGGATTTAGCGATAAACCATGATCCTCATTGTCAGTATTATTTATCGTTATATTAGATATAAACATCTAAATATATCGTTTTATTAAGCATAACAACTGCATTAAGATAGCTGCCAAGAGTAAGAAAACCCTTACCGTTCTTTTTAAAACGCCCAACATTAAATGAATAATAAATAAGAATTACTTATCTATGAATTTTTATAACGGACTTTAAAATTTTGCCTCCTGACTCACAAGGACGTTTTTTTGGCGGGCTATTAGCCCGCTTTTTTTTCGATAGTGAAAACAGTCACATCATAAATAATCGTTATTTTTTCAAGTCTGCAAAATAGTTATTGAATAAGCATAAAATGGAGAAAAGTGTATGCCGTTACAACATTTAGTGGAATATTTTAATGATAGACTCGGGCGCGAGCATCGCTCCAGTTTTAGGCCCTTTGTTCTGGAAGAAGGCAAAGTAAGCGGGCTTTTCGGCCCGATTCGGATCAACAGTTTTTTTGCCCCGTTACGACAAACGCTAAAGCCGACCGAGATTGTAGGTTATCAGGCACAGATTACGGTTGTTCCCAATAAAACCCAGCACCTGTATGCAAACGAAATTGAAAACCTGCTCGCCAATAACTCCGTGCAGGCCGCTGATTTTGAATCCATTATCAATTTCGATCGCTTGTCCCGCACCGTTCACATGCTTAATTATCTGACCTTGGTACATTTGCAAGAAACCCTGTTTTTAGAGGTTGATCCCCGGCACATACTGGGTATAAAACAGGATCATGGCGCCTATTTTGAAGACGTGATAGCACAGTGTGGCTTGGAAACCAAAAATGTCGTCATCGTACTGGCCGTTAGTAGTCAATATACCCGTTACTTTCAGGAACTGCTTAATGGCCTGGATAATTATCGACGCAGAGGCTATCAAATTGCACTTAAATTTGATTACCTGGGTCAGGAAACTGAAGCGTTTGCTTTGATTGCCAAGATATCCCCGAACTACGTTAGCACCTCCGCCCGAAATTTGGAGGATCAGGAACATAATGAGACCTTACTGGCAAAATTGCAGCAGCTGAAAGCACAAGTGACTTCAGTGGGCGGACAAAGTATCCTGCAACAAGTCGATGAGAAAAAATCTGATTTATTAGCCCGCAATATCGGCTTTGACCTGGTGGAGGGTAGTTATTACAGTGCCATCCCGTTTGATTATCTAAGCCATTCGAAACCCGATAGTTATGACGTGAAGGTCAGTCATTATGGCTAACCGATTCCGGGAAAGTTATCTTGTTCGACTGCTACAAAAAGCGGGACGATATTACAAATACCGGTCCGTCAAAGTAGGGTGCGCATCGCGCACCACAACCATGCTAGAGAAACCCAACAGGCACCGGTAGAAAACAATAATAGATTGTGCTGCAAATAAAACCGTTTAGTGACTGCGATTTTAGTTGCGCGATGCGCACCCACTATTTTGATAAGGTTGAGACACTTCCCTTATCCGTGTCTATCAGTCAAATCCGTGTTATCCGTGTTCTATTTTTTTATCGGCTGAATCGTTACCAATTAAAACCGCTGACACCGAAGCATTGCAACAATGCGCACCTTTGTTCGTTGATTGCTTAAGGTAGTTTTGACAAAAAAACCATGTTCGATATTTCCTGCCAATAATGTTATTTTATAGGTGAGACAACACACCAAGCTGTCATAACTGTGATTAACATCAGAACATCCCCCCCTAGACAATCTGGAGCCACTCATGCGAATCGGACTACCCAAAGAAATTAAAGATAACGAGAATCGCGTCGGAATGACACCGGGTGCAGTTAAAGCCTTGACGCGACGCGGCCATCAGGTTCTGGTACAAACTGGAGCGGGTGCAGGCAGCTCGCTTTCAGATGAGGAATATCTGTCCGCCGGTGCTGAAATTGTGCCTTACGCAGAAGATGTGTGGGCCGCTCAAATGGTGGTTAAAGTAAAAGAGCCCATTGCTTCGGAATATCAGTATCTACGTCCGGATTTGATTCTGTTTACCTATCTGCATCTGGCCTCCGACAAGCCCCTGACCGATGCCCTGTTAGCCAGTGGCACGACTGGTATCGCTTATGAAACCGTACAAACAGGAACCGGACAACTGCCGTTATTAACGCCCATGAGTGAGGTTGCCGGGCGTATGGCAACGCAAGTGGGCGCAACCTATCTACAAAAATCCCATGGGGGTCGAGGCGTATTAATGGGCGGTGTTCCAGGTGTCGCTCCCGCTAACGTTGTCATTTTGGGTGCAGGTATTGTCGGCACCAATGCCGCACGGGTTGCGGTTGGCTTGGGCGCACAAGTCACGGTACTGGATATTAGCCATGATCGCTTAAAGTATCTGGATGATATTTATCGAGGACAATTACAAACCCGCATCAGTGATGAATATAATATTGAAGAGGTTATCTGCGAAGCCGATCTTGTGATTGGTGCGGTGTTAATTCCTGGCGGACGCGCGCCCTGGCTGATTACCCGAAACATGTTGCCCACCATGCCTAAAGGTTCGGTGATCGTTGATGTGGCCGTTGATCAAGGCGGGTGTGTAGAAACCACTCATGCGACCACCCATAGCAATCCGACTTATGAAGTCGAT
>CAIUYS010000630.1 GCA_903903365.1 uncultured Methylococcaceae bacterium | reverse complement strand
GTCGGTCGGTTCGTCGCAAGCGACCACCGCCGCCGTGGACAACTCTGCACCTTTGGCAACCCGCCCGCAGTCCACTTATAAATCGGGGAATGTTGTTCAGACAAGCGGGGCCACTTCTCAGCACTTTACACCTAAGTCGTTGATTTATAAAAATAAATCGACATTTATTTACTGCTAGATCACGGATTCAGATATGCTATTTAACTCTTCAGCATTCGTATTCATTTTCATGCCGGTAGTGTTTACTGGCTTTTTTCTATTGGCAAAAATTAGTCAACGAAGCGCTATTGGCTGGCTGGCAATTTCTTCAATATTCTTTTACGCTTACTGGAGCATCAAGGCTCTACCGGTTTTGGTGATATCCATCTGCATCAACTACTGGTTCGGAACTCTGCTTATGAGGCAAGAACTGAAATATAGGAAAGCACTATTAATCTTAGCAATTACAGCCAATCTGGTAGCTTTGGGATATTATAAATACGTCAATTTTTTCATTGATAACATCAATGACATGCGTGATCTGATGGAGCTAGACCCATTGGACTCAATTAGTATACTTTTACCTATCGGAATTTCATTCTTTACTTTCACTCAAATTGCTTTCCTGATTGACAATTACCATGGCAAAGTAAAGGATTGTGGTTTTATTGAGTACTGCCTCTTTGTTTCCTTCTTTCCTCATCTTTTAGCTGGCCCGTTGCTTCACCACAGGCAAATGATGCCGCAGTTCTCGATGCCAGAAAACTTTGTAATCCAAAAAGAAAAGATTGTTACTGGATTATTGATTTTTACTATTGGATTGGCAAAAAAGGTATTAATTGCGGATACTCTCAATAGTTATGTATCCAGTTTTTATACTTCAATGGCTCAACGCTCCGAACCCAATTTTTTGGCATCTTGGACTGCATGTCTGGGATACACGTTTCAGATTTATTTTGACTTCTCTGGGTACTCAGACATGGCGGTTGGAGCAGCCTTGTTGTTTGGTATTTGGTTGCCATTTAACTTTAACTCTCCTTTTCGAGCCTCGAGCATCATTGAGTTCTGGCAACGTTGGCATATCACCCTTACCAAATACATCGGAGAATATTTGTATACGCCAATCACTTTGCAATTTATGCGCCTTGGTCAAACCCTGCCATCAGCGTTTGAATTCATCTTCCCCCTGGTTATCCCAACGGTTTTCATCTTCCTGATCTTAGGTTTTTGGCATGGGGCCAACTGGACATATGTGGTTTTTGGAGGTATGCACGGCTTATATAATGTGACCAATCATCTCTGGAGAAAGGCTTTCCCAGTTCTGAATAAACAAAAGAGGAAAAACCAGTCATATAAAACCTTGAAATTGGTTTCTGCCTGGATGTTGACTTTTCTGGCTGTTAATGTTGCCAATGTCATGTTCCGTTCTGATAGTATTTCCACAGCTGTAGTTGTTTACAAAGGAATGCTGGGATTTAATGGGTATTCTTTAGGAAATATGCCGGATATTCAGACATGGATATTGAATTTGAAAACCATTCTTTTAACAATGATTTTCGCTTTCCTGATAGTTTTCTTGATGCCTAACACCATCAGCATAGCGTCATTGTCTGGAAGAAGCTTTACTGGCAAGGGGAAACTAACTTATGTTTCTATTGTTATTTTAATGGGAATAATATATGCGTTGTTGCGGTTGAATTTTTATGAAAGCCCGTTTTTGTATTTTCAATTTTAGTCGGAGAAGATTCAAAACCAGCGCCATTGTTCGGCAATGGCATAGTTTCCTTCTATGATGTGATGGGAATTGAATTGATTGAAATGCCATCCTGAATATGAATATGATTTGCTGAATATTTCTCAATCGCTAACGCCTGCATACAATGATGGACAAGCTATGAATACAAATACTTTGAATTACGATTGCTCCCCGACCGAGCCTTCGGACCAGATTTATCTGTTACCAAACGGCTTGTCGGTGTATCACGTCAACAAGCACGAAACGGATTTTCTTTACAAAGAAATCTTCGCTGAACGGTCATATTTAAGACATGGCATAACCCTTAACTCAAATGCCTGTGTTTTTGACATTGGCGCGAATATTGGTTTATTTTCTCTTTTTATTAAGGCGGAATGTGCTGACGCCCACGTTTACGCCTTTGAACCGATCCCGCAACTCAACCGAATCCTAAAACTGAATGTGAGCCGGTATAGTCAAACAGTGCAGGTTTATCAGTATGGAATATCAGACTCGGAAGGAGACGCCGTTTTCACATACTACCCCGATTATTCAATCCTTTCTGGCCTTCATGCGAATGCCTCAGAAGATGGCAATCTCCTAGCCTCCGGCATCCGCCACCAGTTAGCGGAAGGCCACGCCAAACTCATGGATGTGCCAGAAGAATACATAAACAGCCTCGTGCAGAAGAAATTGAGCAACAGGACCGAGATTAAATGCCAGCTAAAAACTATTTCTGGCATTATTCGCGAGGCCAAAATCAGACAAATCGACTTACTGAAAATTGATGCCGAAAGATCCGAATTGGCGATACTCAATGGCATTCAAGAAGACGACTGGCCAAGAATAAGACAAATAGTTTTGGAAGCTCATTCCATCGAAGAAGTTGATGTCATCATACCGTTGCTAAAGCAAAAAGGTTTTGAAGTCAAAGTTGAGCAGGAAGATCAGTTTGCGAATTCGGGCGTTTTCAATTGTTTCGCCATCCGGATAAACGATTTCGTGAATCGGTGATTTAACATCAAATAAAAGTCGATTTATCTTTATAAATTAACGACTTAGTCGTCCCTAAAAAGTCCCAACAACCCGCATGAACATTGGGTTGTAGGGGCGAAACCCGATAGTCAAAAATCCCAAAAAAATATTCAATTACGATTACAACCCTGGACTCTCGGTAATCCCCCCGAAAAAGATAATCCCCCCGATTTCCACTGAGCTCAGAAGTAGAAACGTTATGTAGCTTTGGCCAAGTGCTGCTTTGGGGTGAAACCACCCAGGGCCATGCTGGGGCGGTCGTGATTGTAGGACCACTTCCACTGCGTGGCGAAGTCTTGAACCTCTTGAATGCTTGACCAGTAATACTGGGACAACCACTCGTAGCGAACTGTTCTGTTGAACCTCTCGACGTAGGCATTCTGCTGAGGCTTGCCTGGCTGAATGTATTCAAACCGGATGTCCCACTCCTTGGCCCAGTTCTGAATCGTGCC
>CAIUYS010000629.1 GCA_903903365.1 uncultured Methylococcaceae bacterium | reverse complement strand
TGCCGTTTATCGGCGATTTAAAGGTGACGCCTTTTTCGGTGATTTTTCTTAACGCGCCCAAGCTGAACACTTGAAAACCGCCGGAATCGGTCAGAATCGGTTTATCCCAATGCATAAAGTCATGCAAAACACCATGCGCTTTGATCACGCCTGTCGTTGGTCGAAGCATTAAATGAAAGGTATTACCCAAAATAATTTGCGCACCGACACTCGTCAGGTCTTCCGGTGTTAATGATTTAACCGCGCCATAAGTGCCAACCGGCATAAAAATCGGCGTTTCTACAACGCCACGGTCAAAAGTAAGACGTCCACGCCGTGCATGATCGTCAGTATTAATTAAATTAAATTCCATGCCAAAATATTTACTCATAAATGAAGGCTGCAGATTATCCAGCCTTTTTGGGATTTAGTACAATAAACCATTGTATTATTTATAAAAGCTGCAACTTCTTGTTACTCGCAGACTCAATTTTTAATTAAATCAGTCCGGATAAACTATCCATCAATAAGCCGTTATTAACCAAGCAACCTGTTCCGAGCGTAAGCCTAAGGGACACAAAACTTTCTTTCTTCGTGTCCCTTAGTGTCTTCGTGGAGATAATCTTTTGAGATTTTTTCTGGACTTATCTACGATCATGAAACGCCTGAAAACTTGTCATTCGAATAAATAGTGTTAAATTTAAAATATGGTATTGCAATAGTAAAGCTCCGTTCTATTGTATTTAAGCATTATTACAATAGTATTCCGGTTTTTTTAAATAGTTTTACAGCTTTGTTTAAACTTCCCTTAAAATAGACAAAGCAAACAACACCCGGTCAAAACATGCTTCAAGATTAGGCGAGTTTTATAAGTCATTGGCAGTCAATTTTTGTAAACTGCTTTATTCGTTTCGTCTTTTCTTAATTAACATTCCGTCATCAAATGAATAGCAAATCATTAACGTTAGTAAGCTTTGCATTATTGCTCTTACCTGCCGAAGCCTTTGCTGGCGAAGCTTTAAGTGCGGCCAAATCATTAAATTTAACACAGCATATCGTCGGTTATCTTTCGATAGCTGTTACCGTTCTGGCTTACATAGCGGCAATGTCTGAAGAAGTCATCGCACTGCGCAAGTCCAAACCGATGGTCTTGGGTTCGGCACTCGTCTGGTTTGCAATATGTATTTACTATGCCATGAACGGTGAAGCCAAAGTGGCAGCCGTTGCATTTGAAAGCAATTTACTGGCTTATATCGAATTGTTTTTATTTATCCTGGTGTCAATGACCTACCTAAACGCCATGGAAGAGCGCGGTGTTTTCGATGCCCTCAGGATTTGGCTGCTAAGTAGGCGATTCAGCTACCGACAATTATTCTGGATTACCGGCGTTCTTGCCTTTCTACTGTCTACCGTAATCAATGGAATGGCGGCCGGTCTTTTAATGGGGGCTGTTGCTGCGGCTGTCGGTAAATACAAAAAAGAATTCGTTGCCTTGGCTTGTGTCAATATCGTTGTAGCAGCCAATGCGGGCGGCACGTTCAGTCCCTTGGGCGGTATCTCGACACTGTTCGTATGGCAAAATAAAATCCTGCCTTTCCATGAGTTCTTCACACTCGCTATTCCCTGTTTGGTCAATTTTCTTGTACCGGCAATGGTCATGCATTTTTTCGTCCCTAAAGAAACACCGGCCGCTTCCACTAGGGACATTTGGCTTCGCCGTGGCAGCAAGCGGGTTATTGCTCTATTCGTCGTAACACTTGCCATTACAGTCTCTTCCAATATTCTTCTGGAATTGCCGCCTGCCGCCGGCATGATGACCGGACTTGGTTTACTACAGTTTTTCAGCTTTTATCTGACCAAGACAGCCATCGAAATCCCAAGCGACTTTGCCCATGTTTACAAACTTTTTCAGGTAGAAGTTCCCAGCGACAATAAAAAACAGGATTTTGACGTATTCAAAAATATCGGCAATGTGGATTGGGATACGCTGTTATTTTTTTACGGCGCGATGATGTTAATTGGTGCCTTGGGATTTATCGGCTATCTTGATGCTATTGCGCATTTTCTGTTCGGACAAATTAGCCCTACGATCGCCAATATCAGTATTGGTCTTTCCTCTGCATTTATTGATAACGGCACCTTAATGTTTGCCGTATTGAGCATGCATCCCGATCTTCCAACGGGTCAATGGCTGCTGTTAACCCTAACCCTCGGTGTAGGCGGTAGTTTGCTTGCAATTGGATCTGCACCCGGAGTTGCCTTGCTCGGCCAGATCAAGGAGGGCTATACCTTCGCCTTCCACATGCGTTGGATGCCCGTTATTTTATTTGGCTATTTCGCCAGTATTGCCGTGCATTTCTGGATAAATGCACGCTATTTTTAAGCGAGCCAGCGGTATTATCTTGAAACCCGCGTCTGTTTCTTTTACCTTACACGCTATTGGAGGGCAATCATGCTGTCCAATTTTTCTTAAATTATTAGCCTCCCATAAGTTGCGATAATGTCCTCAAATTCACAAAATCATTCCAAAGAACAACTGGCAGGTTTAGCGCTAGGGGCTATTGGCGTAGTCTTCGGCGACATCGGAACCAGTCCGCTTTATGCACTTAAAGAAGTTTTTCACGGCGGCTTGCCTATTGATCATCTTCATGTCCTAGGCGTGTTGTCGTTGATTGTTTGGTCATTAACCCTGGTGGTAACAACCAAATACGCCATTTTTATTATGCGTGCCGATAACAAGGGCGAAGGGGGTATTATCGCACTCATGGCGCTTGCATTGCAGGGCTCCAAAGATAATCAAAAAAAAATGGCTTTCATCATCACTATCGGCTTACTGGGGGCGTCATTATTTTACGGTGACAGTATCATTACTCCAGCAATATCGGTACTTAGCGCGGTCGAAGGCTTGCAAATTATCGCACCGTCATTATCCCGCTATATATTACCGATTACGGTTACAGTGCTTGGCGGATTGTTTATTCTGCAAGCCAAAGGTACCGGAAAAGTAGGTAAAATCTTTGCGCCAATCATGTGTTTCTGGTTTGGATTGCTTGCCGTCTTGGGCATCATTAATATCATTGATGAACCCAGTGTATTAATGGCCATTAACCCTTATTACGCCGTGCATTTGCTGTTTGAATTGGGTTGGCATGGATTTTTGATTATGGGCGCAGTTGTGCTGGCAATCACCGGCGCCGAAGCGCTGTATGCCGATATGGGGCATTTTGGATTAAAACCAATCCGCTATGCGTGGTTTAGCTTCGTGTTCCCGGCTTTACTGCTTAATTATTTCGGCCAAGGTGCGTTATTGCTGAATCACCCCGAGGCGATACAAAATCCATTCTATTTACTTGCCCCAACCTGGGCACTTTACCCTTTGCTGATTTTATCGACACTGGCGACTGTCATCGCCTCACAAGCGGTTATTTCCGGTGCATTTTCGGTGACACGGCAAGCCATACAACTGGGTTACTGTCCGCGGATGAACATTTTACACACCTCAGGTGATGAAATGGGACAAGTCTATGTTCCAGCCGTCAATTGGCTGTTGATGATTTCAGTTTTTGTGCTGGTACTCAGCTTTAAATCATCCTCAGCACTGGCATCGGCTTATGGCATTGCTGTTACCGGTACAATGATAGTTGACACGATACTGGCGTTTATCATCATCGAAGCCTTATGGAAATGGACAAAGGCTACCAGCATAACCTTCCTGACTACATTTTTGGCCATAGACTTCCTGTTTTTTTCCTCCAATAGCCTGAAAATCCCTACCGGTGGCTGGCTCCCGCTAGTCGTTGCTACCGTTTTGTTTTTGGTATTAACGACATGGATTAAGGGTCGCAAGTTACTTACCGACTATATGAATGCCAGACGCATGTTATTCGAGGACTTGGAAGAAACAATCAATGCCAAATTGGTGAGGGTTGAAGGCACTGCGATTTATTTAACCCGAAGCTTGCACGGTGTCCCCCAAGTGCTGCTGCACAACCTTGAACACAATCATGTCTTGCACGAGAGAATTATTGTACTCACCATTGTTACCACCAACGACCCCTATGTTGACGAAGCGCACTTGGTCAAAATCAGAGCCTTTGGTAAAAATCGTGATTTTTACCGGGTAAAACTTTATTACGGATTTAAGCAAAATGCAGATGTTCGTCGCGCCTTGGAGTTGTGCGTGCAACAAGGCCTGGATTTTAACCCAAAAAACGCCTCTTTTTTCATCGGCAGCGAACAAATATCTTTTCGCAACAAAAGCCCCATGCCGAAGTGGCGCAGAGGGTTGTTCAGGTTTTTATTTCATAACTCCACCAGTGCGATTGAGTTTTTTAAAATACCGGTTGAGCGGGTTGTGGAGCTTGGAATCCGTATCGAACTATAACCAAAATTGTAGATATATGTTTAGGTGACCCGCTAAAAAAACGCCGTAGATTTTAAAATAGCTTTAATCGGTTAATATGCGATGGTTTTTTAGAAGGGTTATCTTATTAATTCGCTTTTATAGGATACTTTTTCTGAATGTACTGTACTAAAGCAGCTGTTATTCGATTGGAAAAAATCTTTGCTGCAACGTTTATAGAGCTTCCATTGTACTTTACTCAATTCACCCACACAGCAATCCGCCAAAATTTTTATTTCCTACAGTCGC
>CAIUYS010000628.1 GCA_903903365.1 uncultured Methylococcaceae bacterium | reverse complement strand
GTCATAATCATATTGGTGGGAATGGCAAAACCAATGCCGACATTACCGCCGGTGGGTGCCAGAATAGCCGTATTCATGCCGATTAATTCACCCTTAAGATTGACCAGTGCGCCACCGGAATTGCCTGGATTAATCGATGCATCAGTCTGGATAAAGTTTTCAAATTTTTCTATGCCCAGACCGGAACGCCCCAAGGCACTGATAATGCCGGAAGTGACAGTCTGGCTCAGTCCGAATGGACTGCCAATCGCGACGACAAAATCACCGACTTTTAGTTGGCTTGAGTCAGCAATGGGCAATTGGGTTAAATTGTTGCCGGGAACCCGAATGATGGCGATATCGGATGCCGGATCGCTGCCGAATAATTCCGCGTTGAGTTGGCGACCGTCATGTAATGAGACCATGATTTTATCGGCTTTATCAATGACGTGATTATTGGTCAGTACCAAGCCCTGACTGCTGTCGATAATAACGCCTGACCCCAAGCTGTTTTTCTGTTGCCGTTGCAATTGTTCGGGCACATTAAAAAATTCACGAAAGAAAGGATCCTGCATCAACGGATTTTCGCTAACCCGAATATTGGTTGACGTAGATATATTCACCACAGCCGGCATGGCGCGTTCCAGCATGGGTGCCAAAGACGGCACTGGCTGTCCGTCAACATAAGGGGGCATGCCGGCCGCCTCTAATGTCAAGGATGTTGACCCGCAAACGGATAAAAGAGACATCAATAACAGCGGTTTTATTAATCGAGTATTCATCAGGATTTCCCGGAGATTGTTTAACATGAATAACAGACAATATAGGTCTGGAAATGTTTAATACAAGAGTCTCTTGTAAAACTTGTTAGAGAAAGATGCTTAAAACCGGGGGCAATTATTGTGAATTACAAACTTCCAATAATTAAGGGCGAAGAGGCGATCTTCGCCCTTAATTATTGGAAGTTTCTTTCCACAAAGCCTGCGTTGAGCCTGGTCGAAGGAACACGATATTTTCTTTCTTCGTGACCTTCGTGTCTTCGTGGTGAATAAAAAGCCTGATTAGCTGGACACTGAAGCGTGACGGGGTTTGTAACCCCGTTACTTACGTTTTGAAACTTATTGAAGCTTTTAAACGTTTCAGTCGGGGTTGCAAACCCCGACCAGCATTGGGTTTTTACCACAAAGTCTGCGTTGAACCTGGTCGGAGGAACACGATATTTGCTTTCTTCGTTACCTTCGTATCTTCGTGGTAAATAAAAAGCCTGATTAGCCGGACACTTTGGGCATGGCTCTCAGTTTTTCTACGACCTTGTCACCGAATTCAACGGTGCTAATCATGATAACACCAGTGCAGGGTTTGGACAGATCGGCGGTTGAGTAGCCGTCGCCAAAAACGCCCTGCATGGCTGCCCACACATTTTTTGCCTCTTCGGCCATATCAAAACTGTTTTCAAGCATCATGGCAACCGAGCCAATCATGGAGTAAGGGTTGGCGATATTTTTACCGGCAATGTCGGGTGCAGAGCCATGTGACGGTTCGTAGTAAGCTTTGTCGTCACCCAGACAAGCAGACGGCATTAAGCCCAGAGAACCTAAAATACCACCACCCTGATCACTGAGAATGTCGCCAAACATGTTTTCCATCACCATGACATCAAATTGAGTCGGTCTCAGGCAAAGGTTGGTCGCTGCCGAATCAACCAATTGATGGATAACTTCAACGTCTGGATAGTTTACAGCGACTTCATCCAGTATCTCATTCCAGAGTACGCTGGATTTTAAGACATTACTCTTGTGGATATTGTGGAGTATTTTCTTGCGTTTTTGGGCCAATTTAAAGGCTTGATGCAAAATGTGGCTGATCTGCAATTCATCATATTCCAGGGTTTCTTTAACATAGCGCAAGCCTTGCTCGTTAACACCCATTTCCTTATTGCCAAAATAGAGGCCTCCCACTAATTCACGCACCATAATAATATCAATGCCTTCACCGATAATTTCAGGTTTTAGCGGTGAAAAATGACCTAACGCCTTCGGTAAAAAAACCGGCCGGAAGTTTGCATAAGTATTGTAACGACGACGTAACGGCAGCAAGGCTCCGCGTTCCGGCTGTTTATCAATGGGAATTTTTTTGGATTCTTCATGGCTCAAACCGATAGTGCCTTTAAGAATGGCATCTGCCTGATCACAAATATCAATGGTTGACTGCGGAAAGGCATCGCCAAATTCAAAGTAGGCACAGGCACCGAAAGCAGCAGGCATTAGCTCAAAAGAGACATCATTGCGTTCTTCAATAACTTTAAGTACTTTGATGGCTTCCCGGGTAATTTCCGGGCCGATACCGTCACCGGCTAACACTGCAATTTTATAATTTTTCATGGATACCTATTAATATCTGTTTGAGATTGACGAATTGAGACGTTGTAAAACTGATTATTTTACTTTATTTTTTATTGATAGCCGCAGTAAAAAAGAAGTTACAAGTAATAACGGATGAATTAGCATATAGCCTGTTTTTCAATGCGATGGGTAATGAGGTGATTAGATGAATCAACGTTATGCCAACTTTCTTGTGATTATCCCTTTTTATTTCGTTAACCGTACAGGAAATACTGGAGCGTGACGGGGTTTGCAACCCCGTCACTCACGTTTTGAGAGCTATTGAAGTCTTCAAACGTTTCGGTCGGGGTTACAAACCCCGACCGGCATCAGATATAGCCTGTTTTTCAATGTGATGGGTAATGAGGCTTATATGACGCAACGTGATGCCAACTTTCTTCTGATTATCCCTTTTTATTTCGTTAACCGTACAGGAAATACTTTGGAGCGTGACGGGGTTTGCAACCCCGTCACTCACGTTTTGAGAGCTATTGAAGTCTTCAAGCGTTTCGGTCGGGGTTACAAACCCCGACCGGCATCAGAATCGGGTGTGGCGCAGGTGGAATAAAAAAATTCCAATTTATTAATTCATGATTACCTTTTTTTTTCGTTAATCCTACAGGAAATACTATGCGTTTATATTCAGGTTATTTAAAACAGGCACTGCTTTATTCGACTCTCTTTGGTTTATCGGTTGCTATTAATGGCTGTTCTTTTTCAGACAGTTCAGGAAGTATTTCAGACTCGACCAGTTCCATTATTAGCAGCCCTTCCTCGGTTTCAGGAAAAAGCAAAAAATACCAAAATGAAGTCGCTGATTACACGATGGCTTATGTTAAATCATCCAAGCCCGAAGCAGGTTACAATGCTTTCCTTAAGGGTTTGAGTGATATTGCGGCAAAACAAGGCGTGACTAACTGGGATCAAGATTCATTGACTTATTTGGGTATCGGGAAAGGTTTAAAGAAAGCCAATGTAGAAGGCATCGCTTATGAAACCTACAAAAAGAATTTTGCCGGTGGCGATGCCGAAAAAATGGATCAAATTCAAAGCGGTTATGAGGCTGAAGAATAACATCCGGTCTTGATTTACTTATCGTTTTTAAAAGGCTTCAGCGGTTTTACGCGTAACCTATGCGTTTTAGCTTGAAGCCTTTTTTGATAAGCCTCTTCCTTTTGGCGATATTTCCGGGTGCCGCTTTGGCAGCCTCATTTGAATATCTTTATTTGGAAGCGAGTGAGGGTAATTCCAGTGGTGGACATAGCGCCATACAATTTGGCGATGAAATCTATCATTATCAGCATCATGACTCCGGCTTAATTCGTCTGCTCAGACAAGATAAGTCGGACTTTCATTTTCTGTATCGTTTTTTGCAAAACCGCCGTATTCATTTAAGCCGCATTGAAGTCTCCGAAGAGACTTTTAACCGGCTTAGCGAGTATTTTAAATGGCAGTTTCTGGCCCAGGAGCAACAATTTAAACAACTGAACGACTTATATAAAGAACGTCTTCTTTTACGTCGCTTGTTGTATAAGCAGCCAGACACCGATACTGATTTTTCAGCGGCATTACGATTAAACGGCGTCGGACTTTTTTATGCCGAGCATGACTTGGATAGTCAAAAAGACGAACATCCAAAGGACATAAAGGTGTTGAAATCTCAATCGTTACCGCTTATTGGCTTGTTGCGAAAAAAAATCGAAGCGCTCTATGGTCAAGATTATCTTTCCAAGCGCCGAGAACAAATTATCGCCGATATTAAAGCTTTAACGCCCAATCATTGGCCTGCAGCGTCATCGATTTTGTCAAAAGACAACTTTCCCCCGGCAATTAATTCCTTTGCCGATAGTTATACTGATTATTTAACCGGATTAGCTGCCATAAAAGTATTGATGGAAGAGCAGCCGTTACAAACAGACGCTTTTTTTAACACGAACGAGTCCGTTACGCCGGAAGAAAAAAAAGTACTGGCGACTTTGCGTGAACAACTGACGTTAAGCTTGTTAAAATCGTTCAAGTCCGGCCGACCTGATTGGGGCACTGCTGTTTTGGTTAATATGGCTCGATATATTGCGGTTGAGCAGTCTTTACAGTCAGGGCGTTGGGTTTTTATTGACGATTTTGCCGTAGACAGCGAATGGATTAGTACCGATCAATTTGTGGAGCAGGCAGAGCCAATACAAACCCAAATTGATGATGCACAGGATGATTTTAAACAAACCCGAAAAGCAATAACAAGCCCTGGCGGCTTGACAGAAACTAACTATAGCCAGCTTGAAATGTCAGCTAACCGCTATTTTGAATGGCTCAAAGGCCGGCAACAAAAAGCGGTTCGGTATCAGGGTGAAAAAGCGCTACCCACTAAAAGTATTGGCCTGCCGGATTGGTGGCT
>CAIUYS010000627.1 GCA_903903365.1 uncultured Methylococcaceae bacterium | reverse complement strand
GATGTCTATCAGCATAATGGCCCCATAATACCGGGTTATCCCATGATGAAGAAAAGCAAATCAAGCCTTTTGAGTCGTTAGTCTGATCTTTGAATTTTTCTAGCGCATTGAGTTGAGAAACATCATTTGTATTTGCCGACATCAATTCAAATGGATCATTAAGTTCTGAAATTCTGGATATTTTTAATCGGCTTAATGCTAAGTTGGACATTGCGAACTGCATGCTAGTGAGGTAATAAAGTTTCATGGCAGTAGCGGTTGTTTATTTTTCTTGAAGATAGTTAATTACAGCTTCCAAAAGTCCATATTTTTGCGTGTAATCTAAGAAAACCCATTGGCCGTTCGCGTTATACTCAAGAAATAAAAGATTACCATCCACTTGCTCAAGAAAGTCAATTCTGCCCCAGTCAACGCCTAAGTCAGCGCAAAAACTTAAAATATCAGATGTTTCTTTCTCGTTATGCTCTCTGGGTAACCACTCTTCAGATTGACCTGTGAAATCTTGTTCTAGACGCCAATCTAAGCCTTTTAAAGCACTACGATCTCGTTTGAAACCAAATAGTTTTTGACCACATACAAAAGTTGTAACATCGTAAGTCGCATCAATTTTTTCCTGTAGATACCACGGATAGCGAGGATCGAGTTGTTGGGGATTTACTGGGGTTGTGAATAACGCATGATTATCGGAAGTGAAACTTGAGCTAAGTGACTTGGCAACCATCGTGTTAGTGTATGGAAGCGATTTAAAACCCCAAGTCACCAAGGTTTCCGGAATATTGAGGTGGGATTTTGCCTTGGCTAAGATAGCTATTTTTCCGTTCCTATTATGAAAGTCGGGTGGTATTCCTTTAGCTACGCCGCGACTAACCCCCCAGTTGTAGAGCTCACGAAAGACATACTTTATCTCGTCATTAATAAATTCGTCTTCGTGAGCCCGATAACTTGTGACTTTCCACCAAAATATACCAGTCACAGTTTCACTGCTGATGCTTTGTCCTGTGGGATTGCAAATGCTCCACCCTGAACTAGATAGCTCAACGTGGTATTCATTAAATAAATCAAAATTGAATCGGAATGCCTGATTACCAAGACGACTTAGAATAAGATCACTTGTACCATCAATAGAAGCAGTTAAAATCAGTAGCATTACAATTCCTTTTGTTTATCGATTTATTAGTCAGTGTCTTGATCTTTTTGTCCTTGATATGGATCAGGTACGCCTGTATGCGTACCATATGTGTAAGAGGTTTGGTTTTTATACTCAGCTAATTGGACAGATTGCTGTGTAACATGGTCGTATTTAATTTGTGGTGGCAAATCAATTTGGACGGGTGCTGTTGCCAACATTAACGGTGTTAATAATTCAATAATCATAATGATCTCCAAGTTATTTTTAAAGGGGAAACTTCCGTATTTATTGTATGTTTTTGGCATAACTTGGTACAATCAAGCGAGGCTTGTTAATTTAACTGTGTGAGGAGTATTAATGGCGGTACATGAAAAAATAAAGTTCATTAGGCAGTTAAAAGGATGGTCACAAGAAGAAATGGCTGAAAAACTGGCAATGTCCGTCAATGGATACGGCAGTATTGAGCGTGGTGAAACCAACGTTAATTTATCTCGACTAGAACAAATTGCAAAGCTCTTTGGTATGGAGCTTTCAGAGTTAGTCGCTCTCAATGAGAAAAGTGTCTTTTACATGTCTGGCTCAAATAGTACCGGACAAATTAATCAGGAGCATTGCGTAATAAATTCTCATGCCCCTGAAGACCAGCTTTTTTATACACAAAAAGAGCTGGAAAAATTACAACTTATAATTGAACTTAAAGACAAAGAAATTTTTTTGAAAGACCAAGAAAATATGCATTTACAAAAGATTATTGCATTATTGGAAACTAATGTTCTTACATAATCGAATAATATCTAGATTGTAAATTCAAGAATATAAATGGTCAAAAATCAATACAATCTGACCCAATTGGTTGATTCACATAAGTATGCTTGATCGCTTTGTGCCAATACCACCCTGATGCCGCCCTCTTTATTATTTTTAATCACGCTATGACGTTACAATCTCCCAAATCATCCTCTTGGCTGCCCGATGACGAGTGGCGTAAAGTTCAAAAGTGTTTACCCATCACCTGCGTTGATGTTTTACCCTTTCGACTCGATAAGGGTGAAATAGGTGAATTCGGTCTTATCTTGCGAAATACGCCACATCAAGGGGAACGATGGTGTTTGATCGGCGGCAGACTGCAATATAATGAAGTACTGAAACAAGCTTTGGATCGGGAAATTATTGAAGCGCTTGGCGACAAAACCATTTATACCTTGGTGCGTGGTGATGAGCCGCTTAAGGTGGTTCAATATATGCCTGAATTAGGACGGGGCGAGTATTTTGATCCCAGACAACATGCGATTGGCCTGACCTATGCCGTTGAGCTTTCAGGTATTATTCTTCCTCAAGGTGAAGCGTTGGACTTTAAATGGTTTTCAATCAGTAAAATCCGGACGCTGGAGGCTATAGGTTTTGGTCAAAAGCAACTCATTATTGACTGTCTTCGGCAACTGGGTCAGTAATCATTCAGTCCCCCTCTTTGAAAAAGAGGGGTTAGGGGAGATTTTATTAGATAAATCCCCCTCTGCCCCTCGCAT
>CAIUYS010000626.1 GCA_903903365.1 uncultured Methylococcaceae bacterium | reverse complement strand
CGCACAAATAGAAAAGGACGCGGCAAACAAAACACTGTTGATCATTGAAGTAGATAATAAATATCCTATACTTAAAACAAAGTAATTAGATGGGCATGTAGATAGCGATAATGCATAAATACAAGAAGCCACATTCCTATATACATTTTGCAGTTAGCTTAGTTATTAAGTGTATGTTACCAAGAGTTAGTCAGTCTTTTTTTTACTTACCATTATTGAAGATTTCAAGGGTGATGATAAATAGCAATCAGTTTGGTAGCTAGACTGTTAACGGAGAATTATCTCTCGACAGTGCTTTTCATAGAATAGCTGTTGAAATATAAAGCGCATCACAATTTAAATAAACGTTAGGCCAATAAGAATCGAATTAAAACTGACAATGACACCTAAACTGTCATGCTGAAACGGGCAATGCAATTTTTTATTCTATTTAAGGAAAGCTATCATGATTAAAATAGGTGTTATTGGCTATGGCTACTGGGGGCCAAACTTGGTGCGAAATTTCGCAGAAACACCGGGCATGAGTGTTGCAGGTGTGGCTGATCTTGACCCCCAAAAACTCGAAATCGTTCAAAAACGCTATCCTGGTGTACAGACCACAAAGCGGTTTCAGGATTTGCTTGAGAATAAAGATATTAATGCCATTGCGATAGCGACTCCGGTCAGCACCCATTTTGAACTGGGAATGGCAGCTCTTAAAGCCGGCAAACATTTATGGCTGGAAAAACCGATGGCAGAAACCTCCGAGCAGGCCAGCAAATTGGTTGATGAAGCAGCAAAGCGAAATCTTGTGCTGATCGTCGATCATACGTTTACCTACACAGGTGCAGTGCGCAGGATGGGCGATATGGTGAAGGTGGGTGAGCTCGGTGATATTCTTTACTACGATTCCACCCGAATCAATCTTGGTTTGTTCCAGCGCGATGTCAATGTCATCTCTGACTTGGCCGTCCATGATTTTTCTATCCTCGACTATCTGGTGGGGGAACAGCCGGTGGCATTGTCTGCGGTGGGCATCAATCATTTTCCCCACACACCAGAGAACTTGGCGTTCATCACACTATTCTACAATTCAGGGATGATTGCGCATATCAATACGAGCTGGCTGGCACCGGTGAAGGTACGCCAGATTCTTATCGGCGGCAGCAAAAAAATGATCATCTATGACGACGTGGAGCCGAGCGAAAAGGTTAAGGTTTACGACAAGGGCATCAGTTTTACCGAGGACGCAAAGGAGATCTATGAAATGCGGGTTGGCTACCGCACCGGGGACATGTGGGCACCCAAACTGGACTTTACCGAAGCGTTACGCGTCGAGGGAGAACATTTTGTCGACTGTATCGAAAACAACAAGGCACCACTGACTGACGGTTTGCTGGGTCTACGCGTCGTAAAATTAATAGAAGCGGCGGCTCGCTCAATGAATGAGCGGGGTCGCAGCGTCGAACTTAACGGCATACACATGCATAAAGGCAGGGAAGTGGCATGATACCGTTCGTCGATCTAAAAGCTCAATACACTGGCATTAAGGATGAAGTTAATGCGGCTATCCAGAACGTATTGGAAACCTGTCAGTTTACCTTGGGAACCGAGGTGGCCGCATTCGAAGACGAGTTCTCCAACTATTGTCAGGCTCAATACGGGATAGGTGTAAATACCGGAACCAGCGCGTTACATCTTGCCCTGCTCGCGGCCGGAATTGATGTCAATGACGAAGTGATTACCGTCCCCTTTACCTTTGTGGCGACGGTGGCGGCGATTGACTACACGGGCGCCAAACCGGTATTTGTGGACATTGATCCGCGTACCTTCACGATTGACGTAAAGGCTATAGAAAGCGCCATCACCGACAAGACCAAAGCCATTATCCCCGTGCATCTTTACGGACAACCGGCAGATATGGATCCTATTTTGGAAATTGCCAAGCGCCATGGTTTGGTGGTGATTGAAGATGCCGCCCAGGCTCACGGTGCGGAGTATAAAGGCAGACGAGTCGGCAGTATGGGTGACATGGGCTGTTTCAGTTTTTACCCGGGCAAAAACCTGGGCGCTTACGGTGAAGGCGGCATGGTCGTAACCAACAACGCCGATTATACCCGCACCATCCGCATGCTGCGTGATTGGGGTGCAGAGCAAAAATATCAGCATGTGCTTAAAGGCTATAACTATCGTATGGAAGGCATTCAAGGTGCGGTGCTCAGGGTCAAACTACGCCATCTGGAAGCCTGGACTGAAGCACGGCGAACGGTCGCAGCATCTTACAATGAGTTGTTGGCCGATAGCGGAGTGCAGACACCAGAAGCAATGTCCTACGCTCGTCATGTTTATCATATCTATGCAATCCGAACGCAGCAACGAAGTGAATGGCAACAAGCGTTGCAAGCCAAAGGGATTCAAACCGGCATCCATTATCCAATTCCCGTGCATTTGCTGCCCGCCTATGCCGATTTGGGTTATAGCAAAGGCGATTTCCCGCATTCAGAGCAAGCAGCAGATGAAGTGCTTTCGTTGCCTATGCACGCTGATTTAAGTAGAGCGCAGTGTGAGGAAGTGAGTGAGGCTATCAAGATTCTTAATCAACAACCTATTGACAGCAACTTGCAATCATTCTCCGAAAAGCGGGAAGTGATAAGCCAATGATCAATAATGTCCTGTCCAACTTGACCGTCCAGTTCCTTGCTTGGCAAATACTTATTGTTGCCGGCTTTACGCTGAGCTCCTTATCTTTCATAAGCAGTTTTAAGCGAGGAGATGGATTTAATGATATTGTTACGGGCATTACAGTCACAATTTTATTCTGGCTCCTATATGGAACCTTGCCACCGGATGGCGTTCCCACGATTGAAAAAGCCTCTGCGCTACTGTTAGGGTTAATGGGTCTGATCCTGTTCATTGTCCTTCCTCGCTTTAAACATAAAATTTGGACTTTACCGGGCAATCTCGGCGGACTTTTGCTGGGTAGCGTAGTGGCCTGGTTTGGAGTGACGTCGATCTTTACGGGCGAAGTTTCGCCGATGGTAGTGACATGGATTTTCGCCTTGCCGATCATACAAATAGCCTCGTTGGTAGTGCTGCGACTCATTCTGCGAGGCCAACATGCGACTTTGGAATTTGCCTATCCACACTGTTTGCTACTACACTTTGGTTACAGTCGCCGAAAGACGACGCTTATATTAGTGGGTTCAAGTCTTCTTTTTGGTGGGGGTAGCCTACTTGCCAGACAGTATGCCATTCAGGATAATTGCTTGGCCACAGGATTCCTGTTGATGCTTGGAGCCTATGTCTTTTTCGCAAGCTATGCAGCACGCCGATTGGTCTCTTCAAGATCAAACGACAAGGCGCAAAGCAATAAAATCCTTGGCCGTGTTGAGCGAACACAAGAGCATGTTCTCATCCTGGAAGCCGGACGTGCCGACAAAAACTATTGGATGGATCTCTGGCGCTACCGTGAATTATTTCTGATACTGGCATGGCGGGATATTGCTGTGCGCTACAAACAAACCATCATCGGGGTAGCTTGGGCAATTCTGCGACCCTTTCTTACCATGATAGTTTTTACGGTAATCTTCGGTCGAGTGGCCAAATTGCCCAGTGATGGTAACACGCCGTATGCATTGATGGTTTTTGCTGCGATGCTGCCCTGGTTTCTGTTCTCGACCTCATTAACCGAGGCTTCCAACAGCTTGATCAGTAATTCCAACCTCATCAGTAAGGTCTACTTTCCCCGGTTGATTGTACCCACCGCCACAGTGGTAACCGCCTTCATTGACTTTCTGATCAGCTTCGTCATTCTGGTGGGGCTGATGATTTACTATCAATTTGCTCCGAGCTGGAATTTTTTACTGCTACCCGTTTTTATTCTGTTGGCTCTGTTGGCCAGTCTGGGGCCGGGACTGTGGATTACCGCGCTTAATGTAAAGTATCGGGATTTTCGCTATATCATCCCGTTTATCGTGCAGTTCGGTCTTTATGTATCGCCTGTTGGGTTTAGCAGTCATGTCGTTCCAGAGCAGTGGCGTCTGCTGTACAGCCTTAATCCGATGGTCGGTGTGATTGACGGGTTTCGCTGGTGCATTCTGGGCGTTAACGACAGCCCGATCCACTGGTCGAGTTTTATGCTGAGTCTTACTATCGTTGCCTTTTTCCTTTGGCTTGGGATTAGCCAATTCCGGAAAATGGAAAAAACCTTTGCCGACCTTATATAAACCATGTCTGATATCGTCATCAAAGCCGAAAACCTTGGCAAGAAATACACCATCGGTCACCAGACCGATAACGGTCGCTACACGACCTTGCGCGATGAGTTAACGCAGAATGTCCGCAGCCTGTGGCATAAAACTAAAGATTTGGCACAGGGTAAAGCCATCATCGTCGGTGATGAGCAAGAAGACTTCTGGGCACTAAAGGACATAAACTTTGAAATTAAGCAAGGTGAAACCGTAGGCATCATCGGCCGCAATGGCGCAGGCAAAAGTACCTTACTGAAGGTCTTGAGCCGCATCACCGAGCCATCGACCGGGCGGGTGACCATTAAGGGACGCGTGGCCAGCCTGTTAGAAGTAGGCACCGGCTTTCACCCGGAGTTAACCGGTCGGGAGAACATCTATCTCAATGGTGCTATTCTTGGAATGAGCCGAGCCGAGATTAAGCGCAAATTCGACGAGATTGTAGCCTTTGCGGAGACTGAAAAATTTCTGGACACACCGGTAAAGCGCTACTCCAGTGGTATGTATGTTCGGCTAGCCTTTGCTGTGTCTGCCCATTTGGAGCCAGAGATACTGGTGGTGGACGAGGTGTTGGCAGTGGGGGATGCGCAATTTCAGAAGAAGTGTTTGGGGAAGATGGGCGATGTTGCAAAGGAGGGGCGAACCGTAT
Organism: uncultured Methylococcaceae bacterium; assembly: GCA_903903365.1. GTDB lineage: Bacteria > Pseudomonadota > Gammaproteobacteria > Methylococcales > Methylomonadaceae > Methylobacter_C. The sequence continues at coordinate 14,231 of CAIUYS010000626.1, read as the reverse complement.
TGTTTGTAAGCCATAATATGGCAGCTATAGAACATCTTTGCTCCAGTGCGATTCTGCTAGGCAATGGACAAATTCAAAGTTCAGGTAATGTTGATAATGTGATTAATCTCTATCTATCTTCGCTTAGCCTTGTAACCAGCACGACAAATGATGTATTGGCATCCAGCAAGGATGGATCATTAGAATTATTGTTTATTGGGCCTGCAGACATTGCTGGGCAACCTCTGTCAATGGTGCAATGTGGCCAAGATCTTAATCTGATAATAAAAATTCGAACAACACTAAATCTACCCAATCTGGCTGTTTCAGTTGGAATCAACAGTCTTAGTGATACACGTGTTTCCGTGCTACATAGTAGCATTGCTGGTTATAACTTGGCATTGACGCCTGGTACACTTGTTATTGTATGTAGAGTGCCTCATTTCTCTCTTACGGCAGGCAGCTATACCCTAGACGTTAAAATAATTTTTGGGAATGATTTGCTTTTGTGGGTGCCGCGTATTGCGAATCTTGTAGTTGAGATGGGTGATTTTTATGCGACGGGCAGATTTCCGGATTCAAATTGGGGAGGTACTTTCTTGCTTCAACAAAAATGGGACATCAACAACGCTGCTTTATAGCACGGCTTAAGATTGTTTTTTAAAAAATAACTGAAACTTGGAAAAAAATATGCCTTTAAAAATTGGCCTGTATATTGGTTCATGGCCCCAGAATATTGGAAATGCTTTTTTTGATTTAGGCGCAAAAGCAATAATGAAATTAGCTTATCCTGATGCTGATTTTTATCCTATGGGCGGCGCTGTTCATTGGATGTTTAATGCTAGCCAGAGAATCAATGAGCGTTCATTTGTTTCTAAAATAAAGAACTTTAATAATGTTAAATCAGAAAACATAAATTCATTTGAGATAGGGCAAATAGCGGAAGTTGATCTAATAGTTTTTGCTGGAATGAGTATGTGTAGGGAATTTGCCGAAAATAATGGACGAACTTTTATTGAGGCATCAAAGCGTGGCGTAGCAATTCTCGGATTGGGTGCAGGCGCGTCATTATATACAGAAGAAGATACCAAACCATTTTCAAGATTTTTCAATAGTCTCGAACGTGCCGCGATACTTACCCGTGATGATGATACTTTTAATATATTTAATGGTGATATTAATAATATAGAAAGTGGGATTGATTGCGCATTTTTCCTCCCTGATTATTATCAACCGCCAAAGCTGAGTACGCCATCTTATGATATTGAGAATTTTGACACAAATAACATACCGAAAAATATAGATCACAGTGGTAGAGAGGTTTTATATACACATCATGATCTATGGGGTCCATTGCCAACTCATTACATCAATAAGCCTAATACTCTCGTCTCGGATGTGCCTGAGGATTACCTGACATTGTATTCTCAGGTAAATGTGACACATTCAGATAGAGTGCATGCTTGCCTGGCATCTCTCGCATATGGAAACAAGGCTCGGTTATATAGCAATACACCAAGAAAATCGCTATTTAATAAAGTTAATTTGAGTGATATTTGCAATAAAGTCTGTTCAATTGATATGGATAATCTTTTGAAGTTAAAAAATGATCAGATCAATTTAACTCGTAAATTAATAGACACAATTTTGACATAATTATTAATTGCATGAATATGCCCTTTTAAGTTGTTTTAAAATTTTGTCAAATTAGCATATTCTTCAAATTCAATCTGATGGTCCGTCATATTTGGTAGAATTTTTCAGAAATTTGTTGATATTAAAGTTCAAATGATATTTCTCGAATTGCTAGAACACCTTATGTAGATGCAGTAAAGGATTGGTGCTATGCGCCAAGCACGATACAGTAAAGAAATGTTGTTTTCTCGGCTGTTTCATTGATACTGAAAGGAGGCAGTAAAATAGGACCCAGCGTCCATATTTCCAACAAGTAGAGAGTATTTACAATGACTGCGTACATCGAACAGCAACGAGACAGAACGAGCACTGATATATACGATTATTGGTATGAACTATATTTTCTACTTTCGACACTTCCGCTTGATCGTGAGGATATCCGTCACTCACCGGAGGTTTTGCATCGCCTCCGGGAAGCACGATGGCAGGTCAACGAAAGTTCAGTCGATCAATACAGGCACCGCGTAAACTGGACAGCAGGCCAATGTCAAGGGCGGGTTTTGGAGATTGGTGCAGGCATGGGCAATGTAACACGGTGGATCGCTGCGAACACCTGTGTAACAGATGTGGTCGCCATTGACTTTCAGGAGCGGTACATTCGTAGTCTGGAAAACTTCGCTATACCAAAGGTATTGGCTTTATACGCCAACGTCCTAACCGAAGCCCATCTTATCGCCGGTCATGGACCTTATGATACTGTAGTTTTGTCTGAACTCATTGAGCACCTCATCTTTTCCGAAGAGATTGCGCTTTTGCAGGTTATCAGACCATATTTAACACCAGGGGCGAAGTGGGTCTTAACAACACCGATTGGTTTCATGCCAGATCCTGATCATAAACGTGGTTTCATCAAATCATGGTTCATAACCAGATCCCGACTTCTTTACGGCACAGTGACCGCAACAGGGGATAATACCATACAGCAGTTCGTGGTGTGCCAGCATCGACCATTGAGTTCAATGAGGCGACACTTCCAAGACTGTGTCGCCCAACTCCTTGATTGGGTTTTGGTCATACGACCTTCTGAACCTTGGACTACGCTTTCTACCCTCCTACGAATCCCCCGCAGAGTACTCGGAAAATTTAGTCGAAGTATATTGACTTGGATCACGCCGATCTAGGCTTGTCTTTACTGCCGGAGTTGCAAATTGAAAATTAATAATGTATTTGATGATGAATTCAGAAGAAAGGTGTGCCTTGCCCTGAAATATACTTCCTCACTTTTGAATCGTATGGTCAATAAACTAAGAAGATATTTTTTTTTAACTTCTGATCAGCGTAAGGAAACCAGCATTTTGCAAAATTTTTATTTGGCGCTTGATTGGGTTGATAAAAATGCAAACGATAAAAGTGGGATTAAAGTTTTTGCAGACTCAGTAAATGCGTACCCGGAAGTAACAGGTTATTACATACCCACTCTATTAAACTGGGGGGAGAGAAAAAGAACAATTGAATTTGCGACTTGGCTACTTTCTATCCAAAATTCAGACGGATCATGGTCCGATCCAGAGGGGAAAACGCCATACACCTTCGATACTGGGCAAATTTTGAAAGGGCTTTTTGCTGTATTGCCATTCATACCAGAGGCAGAACGCGCAATACGTAAGGGCTGCGATTGGATATTGACGCTGATTGAACCAAGTGGTCGAATAACTACGCCTGATAAAAGCGAATGGGCATTACCAAATGGGAATATCGTAAGTGAAAATATTCATTTGTATACGCTTGAACCATTAAGAAAAGCATCAATAATTTTTAATGAGCCTCGCTATGAAGAAGCCGTTCAACGCGCATTAGCTTACTATTTAAAGATTGAAGATCTTACTGATTTTAATACCCTGGCACATTTTCATGCATACGTTTTGGAAGCACTGGTTGATCTTGGCTATCCTGAGATTGCTGCTAAAGGCATGGTTGAAATTGAGCGTTTACAGCGATCTGACGGTTCGATACCCGCTTACCCGGATGTGAAATGGGTTTGCTCAACCGCTATCGCCCAGTATGCTGTTGTCTGGTATAAGTTAGGTAACCGTACCCCAGCAAAAAAGGCGCTAGACTATCTTTGCCGGCTGCAAAACAACTCGGGTGGTTTCTATGGCAGTTATGGCAGAGGTGCTCATTATTTTCAAGATAAAGAAATTAGTTGGGCGGTTAAATATTTTCTTGACGCTTATTATTGGCACATCCGTACTGCTTTCGATGAGGAAGTCTCGATTTTTCCGGAGACCATCGAGCTCGAAGACGGAAGAGTTCAAGCCGTTGTGGAGGGTCTTGGTAATATTGATGGATTAAAAATTTTGGACGCTGCTTGCGGTAAAGGGCGATTCAGCCGAACTCTATACGATCTCTATCCGACTGCTGAATTTTGGGGGGTTGACATTTCAGATGCCATGTTGCGCTGCGTTCCTCCTAGCATCAAAACCATGCAGGGCAGCTTGTTGAATCTACCTTTTACAGATGACAGCTTTGATCGAGTATTCTCAGTCGAGGCTTTAGAGCACTCTGTTAATCCCGAAGTAGCTATCCAAGAACTATGCAGAGTGCTAAAAAAAGGCGGTCGTATGGTAATAATTGATAAGAACGAACAAAGTAAAGGTGCATTGCAAGTTGAGTCGTGGGAAAGGTGGTTTTCAAAAGAGGAAGTAGAAACTTGGTTATCTCGCGAATGTATCGATGTCCGTTCGGAGTTTGTTTCTTACGCTGACAAAACAAGACCTGATGGTTTGTTTATCGCGTGGTATGGAACCAAGCGATCATAGGTTTCACCAAGACGTTTCATGCTTTAAGAAAAGGTAAAATACATGCTAATCGTTCTAACAGTGATAGGCACCCGCCCCGAGGCCATCAAAATGGCGCCGGTGGTGAAGGACTTGGCAAAGTACCCGGATCGGATTCGTTCTCTGGTATGCGTCACCGGCCAGCACCGCGAAATGCTTGCGCCGATCTTGTCCCTATTCGGGATCAAGCCAGACTTCGACCTGGATGTCATGCAACCGAACCAGAGCCTATCCGCGCTGACCGCGCGAACACTGGAACGCATTGATCCCCTCATTCAGCAGGCAATGCCAGACTGGATTTTGGCCCAAGGCGACACCACAACCGTACTCGTGGCGGCTCTGGCGGCCTATTACCACCGGATTCGATTCGGCCATGTCGAAGCCGGTTTGCGCACGGGTGATCGTTACCAGCCTTTCCCCGAAGAGATGAACCGGCATTTGGCTGACGTGCTGGCAGACCGGCTCTTCGCACCGACTGAACGTAGCCGTCAAGCCTTGCTGCGGGAAGGTGTAGCGGACGAAAAAATCGAGTTGGTTGGTAACACAGTTATTGATGCTCTGTTGGCGACGGCTGCGTTGCCTTACGACTGGTCGAATGGCCCGCTAGCGCAGATTCCTCGGCACAAGCGCCTGGTTTTGGTCACTGCTCACAGAAGGGAAAGCTTTGGCGAACCGTTACGGGACATCTGCCTGGCTATTCGTAAACTGGCTGAGAAATTCCGGGATTTGGATGTGCAGTTTATTTATCCAGTTCACTTGAATCCCAACGTACAGCAACCCGTAAGAGAAATCCTGGCGGATATTGCAGGCGTGACCCTCATCGAACCGCTGGATTATCTTGCCTTGGTGCAACTCATGAAACGGTGTTGTTTGATCCTGACCGATTCCGGCGGCATTCAAGAAGAGGCTCCAAGCCTCAAAGTGCCCGTGTTGGTATTGCGCGATACCACTGAACGACCAGAAGGAGTCGAGATGGGGCTAGCCAAACTGGTTGGAACTTCACAATCCCTCATTATCAGCGAGACAGAACGGCTTCTAATGAATACTCAGGCTCATGCCGACATGGCAACAGGACAAAATCCCTACGGCGATGGCCAGGCTGCCGCTAGAATCGTTTCGAGTCTGCTCAACGAGGCAAGTCTATGACGACTAATGCACTGATTTCAATTGTCCTGCCTACTTATAACGGTTCTCGTTATCTGGAACAGGCGATTCAGAGTTGTTTGGATCAAACCTACCGGAATTGGGAGTTGATTATTGTCGATGATGCATCCACTGATGAAACTCCCGCTCTAATCACCCAATTTGTCAATGCTGACTCCCGCATCCGGGCGATTCGGCACGAGACTAATCGCAAGCTCCCGGCTGCACTGAATACTGGCTTTGCAGAAGCGAAAGGCGATTATCTGACCTGGACGTCAGATGACAACTGCTACCGGCCACAAGCTCTTACCGCAATGGTTGCTTTTCTAGAGTCTCATCCATCTGTGAATATTGTGTATTCAGACTTCACAATAATCGACGAAGCGGATCAGCCACTGTATTTTAAGACGGTTCCACAACCCGACAGATTGCTAATCCACAATTGTGTTGGCCCCTGCTTTCTCTACCAAAGACAGGTATCAGAGTCAGTTGGTAAATACTCTGAGAATCTTTTTTTGGTAGAAGATTATGATTTCTGGCTACGAGCCTCGGTATCGTTTCGATTAGAACCTTTGCACCTGAATCTGTATCTCTATCGGTTCCATGCCACTTCTCTTACCAGCTTACAGACTGAGCGTATAGATGTTGCCACAGAACAAATTCTTGCTCAAAGATTGCCGCAGTTGCATTGGGCGAGTGATACTATGCGATCCAGTGGGTATCTTAAATTGTCAGAGTATGCTTGGACCCGTAAAAACAGAAAAGTGGCTTGTTGTTACTTGATTTATGCGATGTATTATTCACCGCAGTTAGCGCTGCGACAAACGGCGCATCGGGTATCGCGAAGAATTTCCCGCTTTGCTTATTTTACGCGTCAGTAATTACCACACATATTAGGTAGTCTTCAAACATGTTGAATGTAAAATCTTATGATCTTCTTATCGCTAAAGCGCCAACATCCCAAGTTGATTTGCCGCTTGTCAGTATTATCATCATCACCTACAACGATCGTAAGTATGTGGGCGACGCAATTGATAGCGCCCTGGTGCAAACCTACTCCAATTGCGAAGTGATTGTGGTGGACGATGGCTCTGCCGATGGAACGGGTGAGTTTATTTCAAAATACTATGGTGATCGGGTGCGTTACCATTGGAAAGAAAATGACGGGAGCTGCTCGGCACGCTACACAGGCTTGCAAATGGCCTCAGGTAAATATATCCAGCATCTGGACTCGGATGACATGTTGCTCCCCGACAAGATCGCGTCTCAGGTTGCGTATCTTGAGGTACATTCCGATATCGCCTTCGTCTATGGCCGTACGGTATATTTTTGCGACGACGACCGGACAGTGACTTATGAGCATCCTGAAAATGCGCGAGAGCATCCCTTTAATGCAAGAGCACGCTCGGGCAATGTATTGGATGACTATGTGCGCAACGACAATTTTATCGACATTGGCCAACCCTTGACGCGGCGCGATTGGATTGATCGTATTGGCGGATGGGATGCGAGTACGCGCTGGTGCGATGACGTGGATATTATGTTACGACTGGCTTATGCTGGCGCTGAGGGCCATTTCCTGGATAGACTTGTCTATATGTATCGCCATGCACGTGATATACACGATTCCAGTCAGATGTTGGCCCGGCACAATCGGCTCAAGTGGGTTGAGTTCAGGGAGAGTGCTATTCATGTCTGGGAAAAACTGCGTTTGGCTATGCTACGCGACTCGCATCCGTCCTTGGCACTAGTTACAAAGCGCGTTGGCTATTTGCACTTTGGTTTGGGCAAGCATTTATTTGGCCGTGGCAAGAAACAGAGCGCGTTGAACCACTTATGGCGAGGAATATGTTTCAATCGAGAGCGTTGCGTATACAAATTGGTTGTCCTCGCAGCAGTCGCTTTTTTACCCGGATCGCAGTTTCGGTAATTATGGACCTATCTGAGGGTAGTGTTTCAAAATGTTGGACATGTATGACAATGCGGTCTTGGGATTCTGGTACACTAAAATCCTCATGAATTTGGACGAATTTCTTGCTTTGCATATTCTACGGGATACTAATTGCCACATTAAACATAGGAAACATCTAAACATGTCAATCATAAAATCTGATAACCTTTTCATCGCTAAAGCGTCAACATTCCCTGTTGATTTGCCGCTTGTCAGCGTTATCATCATCAGCTACAACGATCGCAAATACGTGGGGGAGGCCATTAATAGCGCCCTGGCGCAAACCTATCCTAATTGCGAAGTGATTGTGGTGGACGACGGCTCAATGGATGGAACGGGTGAGTTTATTGCAAAATACTACGGTGATAGGGTGCGCTACCAGTGGAAAGAAAACGGAGGGATGGGGTCGGCCCGCTACACAGGCTTGCATATGGCGTCCGGCAAATATATCCAGCATCTGGACTCGGATGATATGTTACTGCCTGATAAGGTGGCATCTCAGGTTGCGTATCTGGAGGCGCACTGCGAAATCGCCTTTGTCTATGGCCGCACGATATACTTTTGCGACGACGACCGGACAGTGACGTATGAGCATCCTGAAAATGCGCGTGAGCACCCCCTTAATGCGCGCGCTCGCTCGGGCAATGTGCTGGATGACTATGTGCGCAATGGTAACTTCATTAATATTGGCCACACCTTGACGCGACGCGAGTGGATAGATCGTATTGGCGGGTGGGATGCGAGTATACGCGGTTGCGATGACGTGGACATTATGTTGCGACTGGCTTATGCCGGCGCTGAGGGTTATTTCTTAGATAGACCTGTTTATATGTATCACTATACGCTCAATACACGCAATCTTAGTGATACAACCGGTGGGGAAATGGGGCGGCATGATCAGCACAATTGGGTTGAGTTCAAGGAGAGTGATATTTATGCCTGGGAAAAACTGCGTTTGGCTATGCGGCGCGACTCGCACCCATCCTTGGCGCTCGTCACAAAACGTGTTGGCTATTTGCACTTTCATTTGGGCAAACATTTATTTGGCCGCAGTAAGCGCCTGACCGCTCTGAACCACCTGTGGCGTGGATTGTTGTTCAATCGAGAGCGTTGGGCGTACAAGATGGCTGTTCTTGCTGCGGTCGCTTTTTTACCTGGAGCACAGCTTCGCGAATTGAGTACACATTTGAGGGTAGCGTTTCAAAAAACGAAAGGATGCACGGCAAAGCTATGAACATTGATGTTGCTGAACGGTACTGTCTTGTCTTGTGAGTGCGGCTTTTAGCACTTCCCCTGTTTATTATTAGAAATCGTGGCTGATAGATATAAGGGACACCACAATCAGATCAAGCGACTATGAAAGGACAATAGCAAAGTGGAAGGCTAAAGCTAAAGCGCAAAGGAGTTTTTTAACGCACGATGTAAGCGCCTTCATCGATTGATAACTGGAAATATTGAAATAGATTTTACAAGTACGATACTTATGGAACAAAACACTAAAACACTAGCTGATTATCTTGATCTTATAAAACGGCGCAAGTATTACCTTGTGGTTACTTGGCTGTTGGTCAGCGTAACATCAGTTATCGTTGCGTATAATTTACCTAAAATTTATCGTTCAACGGCAACGATATTGATTGAAACCCCCATTCCGACAAAATTCGTTGAATCGACCGTATCGCAATTTGCACAGGAGCAGATTCAATCAATTTATCAAAGGGTCATGACCACCGATAATGTGCTTGCGATTATTGAAGCGCATGGCCTTTATAAGAATACCAAAGAGGACCTTAAGAATATTAAGCAGGAGTCTACGAAATTCGAGCAAGCGGAATTATTCAGAAATAATACTGAAGTTAAGTTGGCCAAATCTTCTTTAGCTCCGCAGACAAATTCTGAAGCAGCTGAAATTGCCTTTGATATTTCATTTAGCGATAAGGAAGCCATCAAGGCACAAGAGATAGCGGCTAAGTTAACAGCTTTATTTATTGAACAAAATGATAAGGCTCGAACTCAGCATGCTGCTAAAGCGACTGATTTTCTCATGGAGGAATCGGACAAGCTAAGCCAAGAGCTTCAGGAAATTGACGGAAAAATTGCGCAATACAAGCAACAAAATAACTTTAGTTTACCCGAACAAGTCCAAGGAAATTTAGCGGCGATAGACCGTACGGAAAACGAACTGAGAGATACTGATAACCAGATCCGCACAATCAAGGAAAGGATTGCATTTTTAACGGCAGAGTTGGCAAGAGCCAATGAAGAACAACCCACGAGTCTGGATAGCAAAGTGCCTCAGAACAGGGACGATGCCCTAAGAATTTTGCGGGCGCAATACCTCAAATTTTCAAGTATTTATTCCCCCGCACATCCGTCCGTAGTTCGACTTAAACGTGAAATCAAAGCCTTAGAACCAGCCTTTGAAGGGCAGGCAGCCGAGCAAGATATAATCAGACAGTTGGGAGAGGCCACCCGTGAACTTAAAGTGTTGGAAGAAATGTATGCCGACAATCATCCTGATATCGCTCAGCGTAAAAAACAAATTGATAAGCTGGAGCAACAATTGAAAAACACGCCGCCGCGTTTGCAGCAGGAACAGGAAACGGCAATTATGCATACGACTAATCCGGCTTACTTCGGTGTAGAAGAACAATATAAAAGCAGTCAATTAGAACTTGATTTATTAAAAGAGAAGCAGGTTTTTTTGAAAGAAAAACTTGAAAAAATGCAAGCTATCCTCTTGCATGCTCCTCAAGTTGAAATGGCCTATACCGATTTAATCAGAGAGCGGGACAACGCCATAAAAAAGTATACACAGCTTAAAGAAAAATGGCTGGATGCCAAACTGGTTCAAACCTTGGAACAACAGCTACAGGGACAAACCCTTACCATCATTGAACAACCTGTTATTCCTTCACACCCGGAAAAAGCGATTAGAAGAAAAGTCGCTATAGGCGGTTTTTTTATGGGTATTATCGCAGGGCTTGGTGTTGCTTTTTTTGTTGAGTTTATGGAGCCTGGAATTAGGGGGTATCGGGCAATAAGTCACGTCACCGGTCTAATGCCGTTAGTGGTAGTTCCTTATGTCGAATCCCCGTCCGAGTTGGAAGAACGGCTTGTTAAGCAGGTTAAAATGAAGAAAATTATGGTCTGGTCCGGTGTAACGTTAATATTGCTAACTACCGTTGTAATTTGCATCTACTCCGTACCGTTAGCGGGAACCTTTTTTAGGAGTAATTAATGATTAATCATACCGACAAGCACCCGCTCGACGCGATACGCTATACCAAAACCAAAGCGATTAGCCTTGATCCGGAAGTGCTACGAAATAATCGTGTTATTATGGGGCTTTACAACGATCCACGCACAGATATATTTCGCGTACTTCGAACCAATGTCCTCAGGCAACTTCGGGAGAATAACTGGAATAGTTTTGCCATTACCAGCGCGACCTTAGGCGCAGGGAAAACCTTTATATCAGTCAATCTTGCGATTGCCATTGCGATGGAGGGAAACCAAAGTATTCTCCTCGTTGATGCTGATCTCAGGCGTCCATCTGTGAGCCAATATCTAGGTCTACAATGTGGGTTAGGGCTTGTCGATTACTTGAACGGCGAAGTTTCTTTAGAAGACATCTTAATCAATCCAGGTATCGAGCGTTTGGTTATATTACCCGGGAGACATTCAAACAACAATACATCGGAATTGATTTCATCCAGAAAAATGGTCGATCTCATTAAGGAGATCAAATCGCGCTACACATCCCGAATCATTATTTTTGATATTCCGCCGCTTTTTGCAGCAGACGATGCCTTGTTGTTTATGCCGCATATTGATGCGGCCTTGCTTGTGGTAGAGGATGGCAAGAACACTTCCGATGAACTGCAACATTCCATGCATATTCTGGAGCAGACAAATGTGCTTGGGGTGGTTGTGAATAAATCCAGGCAGCCAATTCCAACTTATCAATATGGCTATGCAAACGAGACTATTCGTAGTTGAATATATATTTTGATTTGTGCACGAAAACATTCATTCCCCTTTTTGGAAAATAGGGAGTAGGGGACAATGCCATTAAGTTAAGCATATAACGGGAGTAAAGCCGCTTTAGCTGTTTTTATAGGTAATAGCTGAAGCGATTGCACTCCAGTTTTTTAAACAACTTGCGCTTAGGCAGTACGCAGAAAATCCCCCCAGAATCAGTCTAGTTCCCACGCTCTGGCGTGGGAATTCATCCGGCAACGCTCCAGCGTTGCATGGCGCTGGAGCGTCACTGGCGGCGTTCCCACGCCGGAGCGTGGGAACGATAGGGTGGGGGTATTTATTGCGAGTTACCTTAACTTAATGATATTGATGTAAAAGCCCTTGTTTTTTTTAACTTTACTAATGCCATGATGAAACTTTGGATTGATCTTGATAATACGCCGCATGTGCCTTTTTTTAAACCCATAATACGGGAATTGGAAAAGAGAGGATATACCGTTGTAACGACTGCTCGCGATGCTTTTCAAGTCTGCGAATTAGCGACACTATACGGTTTGCCTTATAAAAAGATAGGCAAGCATTACGGCAAAAATCCTCTTTTTAAAGTACTGGGGCTTTGCTGGCGTAGTTTGCAATTATTGCCATTTATCATTCGTGAAAAGCCGGCGTTGGGTCTGTCTCACGGCTCTCGATCGCAAATTCTGTTATGTAATTTACTTCGTATTCCAACCGTGATGATTATGGATTATGAACACGCGCAAACTCCGCTATTATTACAACCACGTTGGGAAATTATTCCGGAAGCACTTGCCAATGAAAGTGTGCAATGTAAAACGAAAGAGAGAATTCTATGCTATGAGGGCATCAAGGAAGATGTTTATGCTCCCGAGTTTAAACCTGACCCAAGTATCATGGCTCAACTGAATCTTAATGGCGATAACATTGTTGTGACAGTTCGCCCTCCAGCAAATGAAGCGCACTATCACAATCCGGAAAGTGATGAGCTTTTCGTTGCGATCATGAATCGAGTTTGTTCTACACCTAGAATTACGGCAATCCTCTTGCCACGAAACAAGCTTCAGGAAGCACAAATAAGAAAGGACTGGCCGCAGTGGTTTGAAGGCTCCAAGGTAGTTATACCCCAACAGGCAGTGAATGGTCTTAATCTGCTTTGGCATTCAGATCTTGTGGTAAGTGGAGGTGGAACAATGAATCGCGAGGCCGCAGCGTTAGGCGTTCCGGTTTATAGTATCTTTCGTGGTAAAAGCGGTGTGGTGGATCGTCAACTGCAACAAGAAGGAAGATTAGTGCTAATTGAAAACATTGATGAGGTTAACAATAAAATTTTGCTTCAGCATCGACGTAAGAGGGATATCCCGACAGGTTTAAAACGGGGTAAAACGCTCAACAGCTTAATAGAGCATATTGACACAATAATAACGAAAGAGTGCTCCCCTAAAATTTGATAGTAACAATATGCCTATAGAAAATTATAAGAAAAATTAAATTTGTAATCATTGCGGGTGCCAGACCAAATGGTGGATTACATAACGTTGTGGTTAAATGATATGGTTCGAACTTAAATTAGCAGTTTTTTTAACGCATAGGTATTTCTACTAATTGAATAAATAAATTTATCTTATAGAATACTTTTTAAAGCAGGCAGGGCTAGTGAAATGCCTCGTACTTTGAGATAACCAAGGTTTCCAAAGATAAAACTTGAATAGGGAAGGCTCAATAACATCTTAGATTAAAAAATACTCAATAAAAAGTCCTCCAGTGGCACCACTGAAAGACTCAGTGTAAATGCCTTCAGGCTAGGTCTATCAAGGGATTCAGAGGGGCATATTTTACAAAATACTCCGGATAGACCGTGCCATGGCTCCTATAGGCGATAAAACGTTCCAAATTTATGTAATAACTGTAAAAGCAGGCGATTAGAAAGCAAAAACACCTGTTGCGATGTCAAAAAGTAGCGGGCAATACCCGTTGATACACGCCATTATTTTACTCATTAAGGAGTTCAACGTGTCTAAGTCAAATTTTATTCCTGCATCAGATCATGATTTTTTGGTCTGGTTTGAACATTTTATTACCAACCTTACTCTGGGTTTTGGCGTATCAGAGTCTGATTTGAACGCTCTTAAAGCGGCAAATACAGACATTCATGTTAAGTCCGCCCATGCCAACGACACGATAGCCTTAGCCAAACAAGCCACTGCTGAAAAAAACGACAGCCGCCAAAGTGCGGAAGCCATGATTCGCGCGGAGGTGCGGCGAATCAAAGCACGCGCTGATTACACCGAAGGTCTGGGCGCTCAACTCGGCATCGTAGGGCCTGAACATTTATTTGACATTGCTACCTCTCATCCTGACCTGAGCGGTATAGACCAAACCGGAGGGCTGGTTGCCTTGAGTTATACCAAACATACAAGTGATGGCGTTAATCTTTATTGCCAACGTGGCAATGATACCGATTGGGTATTGATAGGTCGCGCCACGGTATCTCCTTATTTGGATAACCGCCCCTTGCTGGTAACGGGCAAACCTGAATTGCGTCGATATACAGCCGTTTACATGTTGAAAGATAAGGAAATCGGCCAGTACAGCGATGATATCGTTATTAATTGCGCACCCTAAATAGCAAAGGACTCATTAATAAATGACGGTATCAAAAAGGCTGTCAACTTAAGCCGACACGG
>CAIUYS010000625.1 GCA_903903365.1 uncultured Methylococcaceae bacterium | reverse complement strand
GTTATCGGGTTATTCTGGTAAATTCCAATCCCGCCACCATCATGACCGATCCCGATATGGCGGATGCGATTTATATCGAGCCTATCGATTGGCAAACGGTCGAAAAAATTATAGCAAAAGAACGCCCTGATGCTATTTTGCCAACCATGGGTGGTCAAACCGCGTTGAACTGTGCGCTGGATCTTGATGCGCATGGTGTACTGGCAAAATATAACGTTGAGATGATCGGCGCGACTAAAGAAGCCATTAATATGGCCGAAGACCGTCAATTGTTTAATGACGCCATGAAGCGTATCGGTTACGAAGTTGCGAAATCAAAAACTGCCCATTCGATGGAAGAGGCGTTGGCGGCTCAAAAAGAAGTCGGTTATCCGACGGTTATTCGTCCTTCTTTCACCATGGGTGGTAGCGGTGGCGGTATTGCTTACAATAAAGAAGAGTTTGTTGAAATTTGCGAACGCGGCTTGTATTTATCGCCCACTAATGAATTACTGATTGAAGAATCAGTATTGGGTTGGAAAGAATACGAAATGGAAGTGGTGCGTGATTCCAAGGATAACTGCATTATCGTCTGTTCGATTGAAAACTTTGATCCGATGGGCGTACATACGGGTGATTCCATTACCGTAGCGCCTGCGCAAACATTGACCGATAAAGAATATCAAATTTTGCGTAATGTGTCGTTGGCGGTCTTGCGCGAGATTGGTGTGGATACCGGTGGCTCTAATGTTCAGGTAGCCATTAATCCGGTTGATGGCCGCATGATTGTTATTGAAATGAATCCACGCGTGTCACGCTCATCGGCTTTGGCGTCTAAAGCGACCGGCTTTCCGATTGCCAAAGTGGCCGCTAAATTGGCGGTTGGTTATACCCTGGATGAGCTGAAAAATGAAATTACGGGTGGTGCAACCCCGGCATCATTTGAGCCAACCATCGATTATGTGGTCACTAAAGTGCCACGGTTTACGTTTGAAAAATTTCCGCAAGCTGATGATCGTTTGACTACACAAATGAAATCAGTCGGTGAAGTGATGGCGATTGGCCGCACTTTTCAGGAATCCCTGCAAAAAGCGTTGCGTGGCCTGGAAATTGGCATTAGCGGTCTCGATGAAATAATCGACTTGACCGCAGATGACGCCAAAGAAAAAATGCAAAGGGAAATGCGTCATCCAGGGCCGGATCGTTTGTTATATGTGGCGGATGCTTTCCGTATCGGTATGACCTTGGGCGAGATTCATGATGCTTCCAAAATTGATCCGTGGTTTTTGGCGCAGATTGAAGATTTGATTATCACCGAACAATCATTGGCGACTAAAACCTTATCAACCTTAAAAGACGGCGAGCTTTATAAGCTAAAGCGCAAAGGTTTTTCAGATATTCGCATCGCCAAATTGCTGGATGCTTCTGAAACTGAAGTGCGTAATGTACGCCACAAACAAAACATTCGCCCTGTCTATAAACGCATCGATTCTTGTGCGGCTGAATTTTCGTCGGATACGGCTTATTTGTATTCCACTTACGAAGAAGAGTGTGAAGCACGGGTTTCTGATAAAGAAAAAATTATTATTCTGGGTGGTGGTCCTAACCGAATCGGGCAGGGCATAGAGTTTGATTATTGTTGTGTCCATGCAGCGTTGGCATTGCGTGAAGATGGCTATGAAACCATCATGATTAATTGTAATCCTGAAACGGTTTCAACGGACTTTGATACCTCGGATCGTTTATATTTTGAGTCATTAACACTGGAAGATGTGCTGGAAATTGTCCATATTGAAAAACCCAAAGGGGTTATTGTTCAATACGGTGGCCAGACGCCCTTAAAGTTGGCGCGTGCTTTGGAGGCAGCCGGTGTGCCCATTATTGGAACATCCCCTGATTCTATTGATTTGGCGGAGGATCGGGAGCGGTTTCAAAAATTGCTGGAAAGATTGGGGCTAAAACAGCCGCCCAATGCTACCGCGCGATCAGTTGAGCAAGCCGTTAATGCCGCTAAAGACTTGGGTTATCCGCTGGTCGTCAGACCGTCTTATGTCTTGGGTGGTCGGGGCATGGAAATCGTTTTTAATGAAGAAGGCCTGCAGCGTTACATGAAAGAAGCTGTCAGTGTTTCTAACGATGCGCCCGTATTGTTGGATCGTTTCCTTGATGATGCCGTGGAAATGGATGTTGACGCAATTTATGACGGTGAGCGCGTGTTGATTGGCGGCTTGATGGAGCATATCGAACAGGCTGGCGTCCATTCAGGCGACTCTGCCTGTTCCTTGCCGCCTTATGAATTGGCACCGGAGCTTCAGGATAAGTTACGCGAACAAGTCGGTAAAATGGCTGAAGCCTTGGGTGTAAGAGGTCTGATGAATACCCAGTTTGCGATTCAGGGTGAAGATATTTATGTGCTTGAAGTTAACCCAAGAGCTTCACGGACGGCGCCTTTTGTTTCTAAAGCCACCGGTTATCCGCTGGCTAAAATTGCTGCTCGCGTTATGGTCGGGCAAACTCTTACAGAACAAGGTATTACAGAAGAACGAATTCCAGACTATTATTCAGTCAAGGAAGCCGTATTTCCCTTTGTTAAATTCCCTGGCGTTGATCCTTTGTTGGGCCCTGAAATGAAATCAACAGGTGAAGTGATGGGCGTAGGCAAAACCTTTGGTGAAGCCTTTGCCAAGTCACAACGCGCGGCGGGTGTTAATCTGAACGACAGCGGCAAGGTGCTAATCAGTATCCGTGATGCCGATAAAGCCAAAGCGCCTGATATCGCCAGAATGTTGGTAGACAAGAAATATGAAATTGTCGCAACCGGCGGCACGGCAAAATTTCTTAAAGAAGCCGGTATTCCTTGTGAAGTGGTTTATAAAGTCAACGAAGGTCGACCTAATACGGTTGATATGATAAAAAATGAGCAGATTCAGCTGATTATTAATACCACCGAAGGCACAAAAGCAATTTCAGACTCCTTCACCATGCGGCGGGAAGCTCTACAGCACCGGGTGACTTATTACACTACGATGGCAGGCGCACGAGCGGCGTGTTACGCGCTGGGTGAACTGGATGCGGGTGATGTGAATTGTCTGCAAGATTTGCATAAAAGTTTGATTTAAAGCGGCAAAGGCGCAAATACATCGATTTTTATTTGTGCCTTTTGTCCAAAAGATTATTAATGGAGTTTAAAAATGATTAAAGTACCTCTCACCGTTAAAGGTGCAGAAAAATTACGTGCAGAATTGGATGAATTAAAATCAGTGGTGCGTCCGCGAATTATTGCCTCCATTGCCACGGCTCGTGCGCATGGTGATTTAAAGGAAAATGCTGAATATCACGCGGCCAAGGAACAACAAAGTTTTGCAGAAGGGCGTATTGCTGAAATTGAAGGCAAGCTATCAAATGCACAAATTATTGACGTTACCAAGGTAGATGCCAATGGCAAAGTGGTGTTTGGAGCCACGGTAGAAATAGAAGATATCGAGTCCGAGAGAAGGGTCACGTATCAGATAGTTGGTGAAGATGAAGCCAGCATCAAGGAAGGTCGTATCTCAATTGGCTCACCCATTTCGCGAGCGTTAATTGGTAAAGAGATAGAGGATGTTGTTACGGTTAAGGCGCCGGGTGGTAATGTAGATTATGAAATTATCTCAATCAAATATATTTAATTAAGACGAGAGGGGCAAGGTTAAAGAAGCAGTTCGTTTTTTCTTTCGCCTTGGCTTTCCGGTTGGGAAGGCGTATGTCACACTTGAATGGATTACCCCACCTCCCGCAGGGAGAGGGGATATAATGCTCAAGCTGTTTCGCGCCTGTTTTTTACTTACTGGGATTCAATCGGTAAATAACAGCGATTTGACCAATAGTTTGGATTAGCTCAGCGCCGGTATCGGTGCATATTTTTTCACTAATTGGCTTGCGATCATCGCGTTCTGCGCGGATTTTTACTTTAATTAATTCGTGGGTGTTAAGCGCCTGATCAAGCTCTGCCAGTACGGCAGCGGTAAGACCTGATTGCCCAATCATAACCACGGGTTTTAAAGTATGAGCTTGAGCTCGAAGTTTTTTCTTGTCTGCAGAGTTCACTCAGTATTCCTAAATCAAAAAGTTACTATACACTATACAACATATTATGGGTCGAAGTAAAAGCAGCAGTCGTTGGATGGCAGAACATTTTGAAGATGAATACGTCAAAATGGCTCAAACACAGGGTTATCGCTCGCGTGCCGTTTTTAAATTAAAGGAAATTCAGGAAAAAGATCAGCTGATTAAGCCAGGGATGAATATTGTTGATTTGGGTGCGGCCCCCGGTGGATGGTCGCAGCTTGCCCGGCAATTAATGGGTAAAAAAAATAAATTAATCGCGCTGGATATTTTGCCAATGGATGCGCTTGAAGGTGTTGATTTTATTCAGGGTGATTTTCGTGAAGAAGCGGTGTTGGAACAGCTCTATTCGACGTTGGAGGGTGCACCGGTTAATCTGGTCATGTCAGACATGGCTCCTAATATGAGTGGCAATAGAGGCGTGGATCAACCTCGTGCCATTTATCTGGGAGAGCTGGCTTTAGAGGCGGCAAAATCGGTTTTAACAAAAGATGGCAGTTTTTTGGTTAAATTATTTCACGGCGAGGGTTTTGAGGCATTTCAAGGTGAAGTGCAGCGCTGCTTTACAAAAGTAGTCATTAGAAAACCCAAAGCATCAAGACCACGAAGCAATGAAGTTTATATTTTAGCCAAAGGGTTTAAATAATCTTTAGTCGTCCTTATATCTACAGGCTAAGGAAGTTACTATGGTTTGGTGAGTTTCAGATAAATAACGACAGTCAGGAAAGTTAACTCCTGATATAATTACTCAGTTTTTTAAACCGAGAGCCGTTAGAGGCTAGGGTGTTTTTGTGAATGATATGGTAAAAAATATAATCCTGTGGGTGGTCATTGCTGTTGTATTGATGTCCCTGTTTAATAACTTTGGCTCACAAGGAGAGAGGATTGATTCATCGTTATCATATTCGCAATTCATCGAGTCGGTGAAAGCGGGTCAGGTACAACAGGTGATGATTGATGAGCATATTATTAAAGGCAAGACCCAAGGTGGTCAGCTTTTTAAAACTTATGCGCCTAACGATCCACATCTAATTGATGATATGTTGGCTAATGGCGTCGACATTAAAGCGGTTCCGCCTGAACAACCTTCCATGCTGATGCAGTTGCTGGTCTCCTTTGGACCTATGTTGCTGCTGATTGCTGTCTGGGTTTTCTTTATGCGACAAATGCAGGGCGGTGGTGCCGGCGGTCGTGGCGCGATGAGCTTTGGCAAAAGTAAAGCCAGAATGCTTGAAGAAGATCAGATTAAAGTCACTTTTGCAGACGTTGCCGGTTGCGATGAAGCTAAAGAAGAAGTGGTCGAAATGGTCGACTTTCTTAGAGATCCTGCAAAATATCAAAAGTTGGGTGGAAAAATCCCACGGGGTGCCTTGATGATTGGCCCGCCGGGAACCGGTAAAACGTTGCTGGCCAGAGCCATTGCCGGTGAAGCCAAAGTACCGTTTTTTACTATTTCAGGTTCCGATTTTGTGGAAATGTTTGTCGGTGTCGGCGCTTCCCGTGTTCGTGACATGTTTGAACAGGCCAAAAAGCATGCGCCCTGCATTATTTTTATTGACGAGATTGATGCAGTGGGTCGTCAGCGTGGCGCCGGTTTGGGTGGTGGCAATGACGAGCGCGAACAAACTTTAAATCAGTTATTGGTTGAAATGGATGGTTTTGAGGGTAACGAAGGTATTATCGTTATCGCTGCAACCAACCGTCCGGATGTATTGGACAAGGCTTTATTGCGACCTGGCCGATTTGATCGTCAAGTGACAGTGGGTCTGCCTGATGTCAGAGGGCGTGAACAAATTCTTAATGTTCATATCAAAAAAGTACCTATTGCTGATGATGTAGAAGTTAAATACATCGCTCAGGGAACCCCCGGGTTTTCCGGTGCCGATTTGGCTAATTTAATTAATGAAGGCGCGTTGTTTGCCGCCAGAATGAATAAGCGCGTTGTCAGTATGTCTGACTTGGAAAAAGCCAAAGACAAATTGATCATGGGAGCTGAAAGGCACACCATGGTAATGGATGAGAAAGAAAAAAGAATGACGGCTTATCATGAAGCAGGTCACGCCATTGTCGGCAAGTTGGTTCCGGAACATGATCCAGTCTATAAAGTCAGCATTATGCCCAGAGGCCGTGCGCTGGGTGTGACCATGTTTTTACCGGAAAGAGACCAATACAGTGCCAGCAAACAAAAGCTGGACAGTATGATTTCCAGTTTATACGGTGGTCGTATCGCCGAGGAAGTGGTTTTTGGCTGGGAACAGGTCAGTACCGGTGCTTCCAATGATATTGAGCGAGCGACTGAATTGGCAAGAAATATGGTAACTAAATGGGGCTTGTCTCAACGTTTAGGGCCTTTGTCCTACAGTGAAGAAGAAGGCGAAGTGTTTCTGGGGCGTTCAGTAACCCAACACAAAACAGTCGCCGAAGAAACTTCGCATACTATTGATGAAGAGATTCGCTCATTTATTGACCGAAACTACGAGCGTGCAGAGCGACTCTTAAAAGAAAATATTGATATTCTGCATTCCATGGCCGCCGCGCTAATGAAGTATGAGACTATTGATAAATTTCAAATTGATGACCTGATGGCGCGTGTGCCGGTAAGAGATCCACAAGGCTGGGATGATAAGCCGCCGCGTGGCGATCTTAATACTGACGAAGTTAAAGGCAAAGATGACAAAAAAAACGATAAGACAATCGGCCAAACTGCCGAGCAAGGCTAACGTTATTTACGTCGACTAAAAAAGGGGAGGCGTCATGCCTCTCCTTTTTTTATGCACGATTACAAAATGCACGGCACCGGATAAAAGATTCCAGTCTTTCGTTAGCCGGGTTCAGATTTGTAAGATATTACGCATAACCTGTACCGGATAGTGATATCCAGGTTATCCATATAGCGAGATTTAGATTGATGACAAGAAAATATTTTGGAACGGATGGTATTAGAGGGAAGGTGGGTGAACCGCCTATAACTGCTGATTTTTTATTGAAATTGGGTTGGGCGGCCGGCAAAGTATTTGCCAGTGAAGGGCATGGCTTTGTTCTGGTAGGCAAAGATACGCGCATATCGGGTTACATGTTTGAATCTGCTTTGGAAGCCGGATTAACTGCTGCAGGTGTCGATACGCATTTGTTGGGGCCTATGCCAACACCGGGTGTCGCGTACTTAGCCCGCACCTTAAGGGCGCAGGCTGGTATTGTTATCAGCGCTTCACACAACCCTTATTATGATAATGGCGTTAAGTTTTTTTCAGTACAGGGAACCAAGTTACCTGATGATATAGAGCAAAAGATTGAGCATTATATTGACTCGCCAATGACCACGGTAGAGTCCTCTGAGCTAGGCAAAGCAAAGCGGTTGGTTGATGCGGCGGGTCGCTATATTGAATTTTGCAAGGCCAGTATTCCGACACGTTTTGATTTTAGCGGTATGAAAATCGTCGTCGATTGTGCAAATGGTGCCACTTATCATATCGCACCGCATGTATTTAGCGAAGTAGGCGCGGAAGTTATTGTTATAGGCGCTGAGCCGAACGGCATTAATATAAATGACGAGTGCGGCGCAACCCAGCCGAATAAGCTGGTTGCTGCAGTATTGGCCAACAAGGCGGATATAGGTATAGCCCTAGATGGTGATGGCGATCGCTTGGTGATGGTTGATCATAAAGGTGAAATCGTTGATGGTGACGAACTAATCTACATTATTGCCAAAGCCAGATTAGATGCAGGCTTGATGTCGGGCCCAGTCGTGGGTACCTTAATGACTAATTTGGGTATGGAGCATGGACTTAAGCGCTTGGGAATCAATCTCCTAAGAGCCAATGTGGGTGACCGCTACGTGCTTGAAATGATGAGTGAGCATAAAGGTATTTTAGGCGGGGAAAATTCCGGTCATATTATTTGCCTTGATAAAACGACAACAGGTGACGGAATTATTGCAGCCTTGCAGGTTATGGCGGAAATGCATGACAGCGGCAAGAGTTTGCATGAATTAAAATCAGGTATGCAAAAATACCCGCAAATTTTGATTAATATCAAAACCCCTAAAAAGGTCGATATAAACACCGATGCCGGGATACAAAAGGCAGTCCGTGCCATCGAAGAAAAGCTTGGAGATGCCGGAAGGGTGCTGCTTAGAGCTTCGGGTACAGAGCCGCTTATTCGTGTCATGGTCGAAGGTGAGCAGGCGGATTTGGTTAAAAAATACGCTCAACAATTGGCAGAAGATGTTAAGAAATCAATCGATGCTTGAATTAGGGGCTATTAGCCTATATGATAAGCGGTTTAGTTCTTTGTGGGAGTAATGTTGATGCGTCGGTCTCTGGTTGTCGGAAATTGGAAAATGAATGGAACTCTTGCGAGTGCTGAGTTACTTGCAAAAGGAATTATTGCCGGGTTAGCGGCAAGCAATGCAGATATTGCAGTCTGTGTGCCTTATGTTTACTTGCCTTGCGTTAGCGCATTGGTTAAAGATACCGCGTTGGCATTAGGTTCGCAAAATGTTGCAGACAAACCTTCAGGTGCTTATACCGGAGAAATTTCAGCATCCATGCTGAAAGAGTTTAATTGCCAATATGCCTTGGTAGGACACTCAGAAAGACGTAGTTACTACGGCGATACTAACGAATCAGTGGCAGCACGTTTTTGTCAGGCGCAAGAGCAAAACATTATTCCTGTTTTGTGCGTAGGAGAAACTCTGGAGCAGCGCGAACAGGATCAAACTTTTGCGGTGATTAACGAGCAGCTTGATGCCGTTATTAATTTAGCCGGCATTGCTGCTTTTAATAACGCAGTGATTGCTTATGAGCCTGTTTGGGCGATAGGCACAGGAAAAACAGCAAGCGATGAGCAAGCACAGGAAGTTCATTACTATATTCGCCAGTACATTGCTGCCAAAGATCAGGCTATAGCCGATAAAATACAAATTTTATACGGTGGTAGTGCCAAGCCGGATAATGCCAAAGGTTTGTTTGCCATGCCGGATATAGATGGCGGCTTAATAGGTGGGGCTTCGTTGGATGCGGAATCCTTTTTAAAGATTTTTCAATCGATTTAGAACAATTTAGACTTTCATGTATCAGGTAATTATCGTTATTCATGTGTTGCTGGGATTAGGTATTATTGGCTTAATACTAATGCAGCAAGGTAAAGGAGCCGATGCGGGCGCAGCTTTTGGAACGGGTTCTGCCGGTTCTGTTTTTGGTGCACAAGGCGCAGCGTCATTCTTGTCTCGGGCTACCGCCATTATGGCAACTTTGTTTTTTATAACCAGCTTGGGTCTTGCTGTCATAAATGGACACAAAGGCGTTGCTTTTGATTTAATGGGTACGCCAGAATCTCAGAGTGAAACGTCTGCTCTTCCTGAAGTTGCCGGCGAAAAAATCGTTGCTCCAGATCTCGCAGTTCCTGCGATTAAGACTGAAGATGCGCCTGTGACACCTGAAGTTAAATCAACTGAGCCAGTCAATGGCGAAGAGATAGAGACTACAGTCGTGCCCAAGGCAGAAGAAATGAAGACTGTTAAAGAAAAATAAGTAACTATTCATTCCCCTCTTTGAAAAAGAGGGGTTAGGGGAGATTTTATTAGATAAATTCCCCTCTGCCCCCTCGCCTTGCTCTCCCCCTTTTTAAAAGGGGGGGGGGTGAATAGATACAAAAATTATTAAAATTATTTAAAATGTTTACGCCGATGTGGTGAAATTGGTAGACACGCCATCTTGAGGGGGTGGTGACGCAAGTCATGCCGGTTCAAATCCGGCCATCGGCACCAGTTAGGCATTCAGCGAAGTGCAAAGCAGTACACAAACCCGCAAGTTGAAAGGCTTGGCGGGTTTTTTATTGTCCAACGAAATGCAACAACTTAAAATCAGTAATAAAAATTACTGTAAATTGGAGCGTCAGGCGGCCAGTTTATGAACGCCCAAACTGTCACGTTTGGCTTCCAGTTTCCACAAGTCGTAAGCGGCCTGTGCAGAAAGCCAAGACTCGGCGCTTTTTCCAAAGGCCAACTCTAGCCGCAATGCCATTTCCGGGCTAATGCCCGTTTTGCCATTAACCAGAGAAGAGATGGTTTTGCGCGTTACATTCAAGTTTTTTGCGGTCTGGGTAATACTCAATTTAAGCGGATCAAGCCACAATTCAGCCAATATTTCGCCGGGATATGGCGGGTTAAACATTCGCATAAAAACACCTCATTAGTGATAGTCAAGATAATCGACAACATAAACGTCGCCATCTTCAAATTTAAAGATTACCCGCCAATTGGCTTGAACAGTAACTGCCCAGAAACCGGCTCGATTGCCTTTCAGGGTATGAAGTCGGCGGGTGAGTCAATATCACTGATTGCCTTGGCATCATGAAGAGCAGCCAGTATCAAGCGCAGACGCTTGGCATGATTGACCTGAATACCCGATTGATTACCAAAGGTAAAGAATTTTTCCAAGCCTTTATGTATAAAGCTTTTAATCATGGGCTTATTGTAACGTGAATGGTTACAATATGAAATTAGGCGATTGAAAACAAAAAACTATATGACAAAAAAGTGGCATGATTTGCAATCATGTAAATCACAAACCTACTTCCTGACTTTAGCTGGATAATGTTTTTTTGCAAAACATAACCCCGACCCTGCAATAACTATAGCCCTACGCGCTGGGCTGTTTTT
>CAIUYS010000624.1 GCA_903903365.1 uncultured Methylococcaceae bacterium | reverse complement strand
GTTGCCGGCACTGATACGATTTATTCCGGTATCGGAAAAATTGAATCCCCAAACAACTCATCCTTTGTTGGCCACGTTGGCAGAAAAAATGGCGATTTTTACGCTTCATTACGCCAAACCTATTTCGTTATTAACAATCCTGATTGCCGTTATTTCAGTTGTATTGGTGTTTAAGGTAAAAATTGATTTTAACCCCATTAATCTGCGTGATCCCAATACCGAATCGGTTATTGCCTTTAAAAACTTGAATAAAGATCCGGACACCACGCCCATGACGTTGACGGTGTTGGCAGCGGGCGAACAACAAGCCAAGGCCATGCAGCAAAAACTTTCGGTATTGGGGTCTGTTGATAAAACAGTCAGTCTTTTTGACTTTGAGCCTTCTGAGCAAGAAGAAAAGCTGGCGATCATTGAAGAAATGGCCTTGCTGCTGGGTTCACAAACACAGTATTTCCCTGCATTGAAAACGGATAATGATCCCATTCCGGGCATTAATCGACTGATAAAAACGATTGACAACATTTTGCCGGCTAAAACGGATGTCCACGAAATAGCGGCATTAAAAGGCTTTAAAAACGAGTTGCAGGATGTATTGGTCGAGCTGGATACACGACAACAACCCAGTCGACGCATGTTGATTGAGAAGATACAAACAACGCTACTGGGTACCTTGCCAAGCACCATGAATGAACTATTGGCAGGTTTAAACGCCAAGGAAGTTACGCTGAACGACTTGCCGTCCGATGTTAAAGACCGGTGGCTTAGTAAAGATGGCAGTTACCGTATCCAGATATTCCCCAAAAAAGATTTAAATGATTTAAGCAATCTGGAGGCATTTATTGCTGATGTTCAATCCGTTGCGCCTGAAACAACCGATTTGCCGATCATTTATTGGGAGTCGATGAAAGAAGTGGTTTATTCTTTTCAAAAAGCCATTACCATCGCCTTAATTATTATTGCCCTACTTTTATATGGCATACGTCGCAACATGACCGATACCTTATTGGTCATGACGCCCCTGATCTTGGCGGGATTATTCACCATGGCCAGTACCGTACTGACTAATACGCCCATTAACTACGCCAATATTATTGCCTTGCCGTTGTTACTGGGATTGGGCGTTGATAACGGCATACACATGGTTGAAAAGTTGCATCACTCGTTATCCGAAAAGCAAAACATTTACCAATCCAGTACTGCCAGAGCCATGTTTTATGGTGCCTTAACTACCGCCTCCAGTTTTGGCGGTTTGGCTTTTTCATCGCATGAAGGCATAGCCAGTATGGGTTTGATTATTACCATAGGTATTTTCTGGATTATGGTATGCACCTTTATTGTTCTTCCTGCTATTAGCAAAATTGTTTTAAAAGGGAAGGTTAGCGCGTAGGGCGACAGGTTCGCCGGAAACGCTTGCTTATGCTATTGTTTAAAGCGCTATTTCACCCCCGCAGCCTCAATGCCGTTAAGTTAAGCGCAAGTTATTTAAAAAACCGGAGTGCAATCGCTTGAGCTATTGCCTGTAAAAACAGCTAAAGCTGTTTTACTCCAGTTTGTTGCTTAAATTAACAGTATTACCAGTGCCTGCCTTT
>CAIUYS010000623.1 GCA_903903365.1 uncultured Methylococcaceae bacterium | reverse complement strand
GTAGATAAAACGGTCGAAGTTGTGCCACCCATTTCGGTTCAAGTTGTGCCAGGCGTTTCGGTCGAAGTTGTGCCACTTTAAGTTGACCAATTCGATTTTGTTTCGCTCGAAGCTGTGCCACGTGTTTCGGTCGAAGTTGTGCCAGAAGCTTAATTAAAGGAATGATTTCTATCTTATCCCTGAAAACTTAAAACAGGGATATGGCCGCAAAAAAGATAGATATCATGGATGTTCGACAATTAATTCAATTAAAAATCAGAGGTGAGAGCAACCGAAGTTGTAGCTCTCTTTTAGCGATTCACCGCAACACGATTAATTACTATGTTCGTCAATTAATAGCGACAGGAACCGCTTACCCGGATTTGCTTAAATTAAGCGATTTAGACCTCAAAGAACTTTTTCCTTATAAATCTGCTTCAGATAGTGATCGTTACGAAGAGTTGGCGGCTTGTTTTTCGTATTTTAAACAACAATTGCTTCTTCCGGGTGGCACACGAGAAGTGTTATGGAAAGAATATCTCCAAACGCATCCGGAAGGCTATGGCTACACCCAGTTTAACGAACATTATAATAATTGGCTCAACAAGACCAAGGCCAGCGGTAAGCTAACCCACAAAGCCGGCGACAAATTACTGGTCGATTATTGCGGTAAAAAGCTTCAGGTGGTCAATAAAGAGACCGGTGAAGTCCAGGAGGTGGAAGTGTTCGTTGGCATCCTTCCGTGTAGCAGTTATACCTTTATCGAGGCCAGCCGCAGCCAGCAGCGTGAAGATTTTATAGGATCAATCAATAACTGTTTTCAATTCTTAGGTGGCAGCACCAAGGCCATTGTTCCGGATAATTTGAAGTCTGCAGTTTCCAAAGCCAGTAAGTACGAACCGATACTGAATAAAACATTGAAGGATCTGGCTCTTCATTATGGCTGTGTGATCAACCCTACCCGCGCCTACTCCCCGCAGGACAAAGCGATGGTTGAAGGAGCTGTGAGGCTTGTCTATCAACGTGTTTTCTTCCAGATCAGGAATATGACCTTTTTCAGTCTGGATGAGCTTAACGGGCAGCTTAGAAAAGAACTTGTAACGTTTAATGAATATCTGATGACTACGTACCAGGCAAGCCGCAGGAAGCTCTTTGTCGAACTGGAGGAGCAATACCTGCAACCCTTACCGGAAACGCTCTACCAAATCAAACATTACAAGCGGGCCAAGGTGCAGAAAATGGGTTATATCTACCTCTCTGACACGAAGAACTATTACAGCGTACCATACCGTTATATCGGCAGACAGGTAGAATTACAATATGATCAGGATATTATTGAGATTTACTGTCAGTCTGAACGGATTACGAGTCATAAAAGAGTATATCGCCCGGGTCAATATGTTACGATTAAAGAACATATGAGCAGTACCCATCAGTTTTACAACGACTGGAGTCCGGAATACTTCAATAAACTGGCACTGAGCATTGGTTCAAACACAAGTGAATACATCTCGCTTCTGATTGCCCAGCAAGACTATCCGGAAACTGGTTATAAGCAGGCACTGGGCATCCTGAGCCTTAAAAAAGGCTTCGACAAACATCGGATAGAGAAGGCCTGTGCCATTGCTTTAACCCATGATAAATACAGCTATCGAACAATCAAACGTATTTTGGAAAACAATATGGATAAAGCTATAGAAACCAAAACTCAACAGCTTTTTATCCCGATACACATGAATATACGGGGAGCAGAAGCCTATAATTAACTGATAAAATAGACGAAAATGAACAATCAGAGTACCATCGAAAGGATGAAACAGATGAGGTTGTATGCGATGGCAGAAACCTACTACAACAGTATGCAAAACAATATGCATCGGGATTTTACACTCGATCAATATCTGGCTTTGCTGATCGATCAGGAATGGGAATGCCGCTATAATAAGCGGATCCAAAATCTGATCACCAATGCAGGGTTCAGATATCCGGCTTCAGTCCAGGATGTCAATTATACCGCAAACCGTTCTCTGGACAGAAATACCTTTGAACGTCTGGCATTACTCGACTTTATTAAACGAGGAGAAAATGTGATTATCACAGGAGCCACAGGTACCGGGAAAAGTTATCTGGCCCAGGCATTGGGAAATAGTGCCTGCATGATGCAATACAAAACGATGTATTACAACTTTGCCAGGTTGATCGATCATGTTAAACTCTCAAAACTCGAAGGTACCTATCTGAAGTTGCGAAATAAGATCGAGAAAGCTGACTTGCTAATCCTTGACGATTTTGGATTAATAGCTTTTGACGATCACGCCAGAAATGCACTGATGGATATCGTTGAGATGAAATATGACAAATCCTCAATAATCATTGCGGCACAAATACCGGTAAAAAACTGGCATGAAACAATCGGGGAAGGAACCATAGCCGATGCTATTTTAGACCGGTTGGTACACTCATCCCATCGAATAGAATTAACGGGTGAGTCAATGAGAAAAACCAAGATGAAAAAGAATCAGAATAATTAATAAATTTGACCAGGAAATCATCCTTTTTTTGTGGCACAACATCACCGAAATACGTGGCACAATTACACCGAAATATCTAACATGCTGTAGGTTTGTAAATAAAGCCCGAAAACTTCCAAAATTATGTCCCCCTAAATGTGTTTGTGTTGAAGAATATAAAATTGTCTTTGATAAGGATACCGTACATATTTCAGGCGGGTGTAAATGGGGTCGTTTAAATTTTTTTAGTTTACGGAAAGAACTTTTTAAAGAAAACTATTTAGCATTAGAACTAAAAAGGACAAATTTAATCAAAGACTTAAACCAAAAACTTATAGGTAAATGGTATTTTCCTCCATTAAGTTCAGCTCTTTCAAGGGGAGATGTATTTGTTTTGACAAAGACTAATGAATTTAAATCAGGCTGTTTCTGGGAATTTAAAGAAAAAAATACATTTATAAGTTCCAAGAACGAAAACCTTGATTTACATTACTCGAATGAATATAGCTGGAGTGTTGATCAAGGAGAAATTTATTTAAATATTCAAAT
>CAIUYS010000622.1 GCA_903903365.1 uncultured Methylococcaceae bacterium | reverse complement strand
GGCAATATATAAAATTTCCGGTTTTGCAATTAACAGGAAAACGGAATTGCAGAGAGGGAATTCATCAATGTGTTCTTCCAGTGCAAATCGGCGTAAGTTACGAATAACAAATAAAGTATGCTCATCTACCGTATAAATGTGAAACAAGTCATATTGCATCCGGGCAACGATGTTGGCAAAGCTGGGTAAATAAGCTGCTAATACGCCGTATCGATTCATGCGCCTTAACTCATGAGTCAGTCCACGAGGATTGCTAAAGATTTCTATAAACAAGTGGTTGGCTGCTTTATTCTCCCGAAACTCAGCATCTATCAAATGCAGGTTTTTGCGGATTAAACGAATAGTCGTAGCCCTAATACCTAGGAGTGACGGGTTTAATTGCAGCAGCAAAAAAACTTCCAGTAAAGCCAATGGATGTTGCTCAAATATCGATTCGTTTACCGCTTGCAGATAACCATTGATGGCAATAAATTTATCGTTAATGGGCGTTATCTTGCAAGTGATCTCGCCAATTACAAAGCGTTCATTAAATAATTGCAGCAACATTTCATTGAGTCGTTCAAGTCCTTGCACTGTTTTAAAATAAAACTGCATAAACTGTTCAACATCCTCATTATACAGCTGATGCTCGGTGCTGAAGCCAAATTGTTGAGCAAGTTCACGTTGATAATCAAAAACAAGCCGATCTTCTGCACGGTCAGTTAACAGATGCAGCGCATAACGAATTCGCCACAGTACATCGCGCGCGGAAATAAGTTCTGCATATTCGGACTCAGGTAAAAAGCCGTATTTAATTAGCTCCTTGAGTGTTGACGAGTTGTAATGACGCTTAAATACCCAAGCAATGACCTGCATGTCCCGCAAGCCACCGGGGCCTTCTTTGATATTGGGTTCAAGGTTATAAGCGGTGTCGTGGAATTTGGCATAACGGAGGCGCTGCTCTTCCATTTTGGCGACAAAAAATTGATCCGACGGCCAAATTTCATCAGGCGTGATGCGTAGTTTAAGCGCGTCATAAAGAGCGGTATTACCGGCAATCAGGCTCATTTCCATCAGACTGGTCATGATCGTCTGATCTTCAAGTGCCGCTGCAACGCATTCGTTGACAGTGCGGACGCTATGTCCGGGTTTTAAGCCAATATCCCAGAGGAACGTAAACAGGCTTGCCAGTGCTTCCTCATAAGGTTCAGTGTCGTCAGAATCCAACAGAACAATAATGTCGATATCTGAATGAGGAAATAACTCTCTTCTGCCAAAGCCGCCGACTGCGCACAAGCTTAATTGCTCTGCGTAGGGACCGAGAAAATGCAGCCAACAGCAATTTAAAATAAGATCAATGAAGTCTGATTTCTCTTTAAGCAGGCTTGAAACTGATTGGTGTGGGTCAAATTTTAGTGTTAATTCAATGTTTTTTTGTTTTATCAGATGTTTAAATTGCAACAGGCTATCCGGTTTTGCAAACAGTGTGGCGTTGATGTATTTATCTAAAGCTATCACAATTCCTCTTTACGCAATGTCAGGATTTCATAACCATCAGTAGTGACTAAAATGGTGTGTTCAAATTGCGCAGACAGGCTACGGTCTTTGGTGACGGCCGTCCAGCCATCCGGTAATACTTTAACATCCCGTTTGCCCAGATTAATCATGGGCTCAATAGTTATTATCATGCCCGCTGCAAGCACGACGCCTTCGCCGGCTTTGCCGTAATGCAGCACTTGGGGTTCTTCATGAAAATCTTTGCCGATTCCATGTCCGCAAAAGTCTCTCACCACAGAGTAACGATTACTTTCGGCGTGTTTTTGTATTGCCTGGCCAATATCGCCCAAAGTAGCGCCGGCTTTGACCTGTTCGATGCCCAGAAACAGGGACTCTTGGGTTATTTTAATCAGGCGTTTGGCGTGTTGGCTGACTTCGCCTATGCAGAACATTTTACTGGTATCGCCATGGTAGTCATCTTTAATCACGGTAATGTCAATATTTACAATGTCACCCGATTTAAGTTTCTTATCGCAGGGAATGCCGTGACAAACCGTCTGATTAATCGATGTACATATTGATTTTGGAAAGCCGTGATAATTGAGCGGTGCCGGAATGGCATTTTGCACATCAACAATGTAATCGTGACAAAGTTTATCGAGTTGATCGGTGGTTACACCCGCAACAACGTAGGGTTCAATCATTTCTAAAACTTCGGCAGCCAGTTTGCCGGCGATACGCATTTTTTCAATTTCACAGGGGTTTTTTATGGTGATGCTCATGGGCGCTTTAAGTGTTCAGTGTGGGAGGTTTAAGGGGTATAATTCTATACCTTGCACCTGTAATAGTTGTAATTTTAACAGAGGTTTGCTTGTTGTAAAAAGTAAATTATGGTATAAAGTGAAGTTCATTTTTGTAAAAAATACTCACGCTTATCGTCACGTTTGGTAGGGTGCTGACTTTATTTGATAAAGTTGGTTACTGGACGGGATAGGCGGAGGCATAACCCAACCGGAATAAAATATTCCGATTTTAAAACTTAGGAGAATTAAATGGCAGCAGTATCCATGCGTCAAATGCTTGAAGCGGGTGTTCACTTTGGACATCAAACTCGTTATTGGAATCCAAAAATGGCAACCTACCTATTTGGATCACGTAACAAAATCCATATCATTGATTTGGAAAAAACGCTTCCAATGTTCAATGACGCTATGAATTATCTGAGTCAAATGACGGCAAACAAAGGCACTATCTTGTTTGTTGGCACCAAAAAAGCAGCGCGTAAAGTGGTTGCAGAAGAAGCGACACGTTGCGGTATGCCTTACGTTAATCATCGCTGGTTAGGCGGCATGATGACCAACTTCAAAACCATTAAGAAATCGATTAATCGTCTTAAGGAATTAGAAGCAATGAAAGCTGACGGTACGCTTTATCAACGTTTCGGAAAGAAAGAAGCGTTAGGTATGGAACGTGAGCTTGAAAAGCTGGAACGGAGTCTGGGCGGTATCAAGGATATGAAAGGCGTTCCTGACGTGATTTTTGTATTGGATGTTGGTTATGAAAAAAATGCCATCAGCGAAGCAAAAAAATTAGGTATTCCAGTCGTTGGTATTGTTGATTCCAACAATTCACCTGAACTGATTGATTATGTCATTCCAGGTAACGACGATTCAATTCGTGCCGTTAAATTGTACTGTGAAAGCGTTTCTGCCATTGTGCTGGACGCGAAAACAGCCGGTTTGGGCTTGTCAGCCAAGGTTGATGATTTTATTGAAGAAGCGGCGGCAGAATAACTAATAGTTAGCCTTATGCAGGTTTCCTGCAAAGGTAAAAATTAGATTAGGCCAAAAAACGCCTCCTTACGGGGGCGTTTTTATAGTGACATATATTTAAGGAAACACAAAAATGAGTATTGTAATCAATGCAGTGATGGTTAAGGAACTGCGTGAAAGAACTGGTTCCGGCATGATGGAATGCAAAAGGGCGTTAGTTGAAGCCAATGGCGATATGGAATTGGCCATTGAAAATATGCGTAAATCCGGATTGGCCAAGGCTGACAAAAAATCAGGTCGTATTGCGGCTGAAGGTATTATCGGTGTTAAAGTCAGTGATAATGGCAAAGCGGTAGCGATTGTTGATATTAACTGCGAAACTGATTTTGTTGCTAAAGCAGATGGTTTCGTCAATTTTGTTAATAGCGTAACGGTTGCTTTATTAAATGCCGACAATATTGATACTGAAGAAAAATTGCTGGCAATGCCGTTGGAAGATGGCGTTACTGTTGATGAAATGCGTCGCGGCTTGATTTCAACGCTGGGCGAAAATATTACTATCAGACGTTTTGAAAGATTTGAAACGGCTGAAGGCGGCACTGCGTGTTATTTACATGGCAGTAAAATTGGTGTAATTATTGAATTGGCAACAGCTGATCAAGAATTAGGCAAAGACATTGCCATGCACATAGCAGCCAGCAAGCCAAATTATGTTTCTGAAGAGCAAGTGCCTGCTGAAACAATTGAAAAAGAAAAAGAAATTTTCCGTGCTTTATCTGCTGAAAGCGGCAAGCCTGCGGACATCATTGAAAAAATGATTGCCGGTCAGATCAGGAAGTATCTGGCTGAAGTGACCTTGTTAGGTCAGCCTTTTATTAAAGATGACAAAATGACTATTGCTCAATTGGTATCATCAAAAGGTAACCAAGCACTTCGTTTCATTCGCTTTGAAGTGGGTGAAGGCATAGAGAAAAAAGAAGAAAACTTTGCTGAAGAAGTAATGGCACAAGTTAGAGGAAATTAAGTTTACCGGTGTTGGCTTGCCATTATTTGGCAATCCAACACCCGTGATTATAGCCGTTGGGTTACGTTAATCCAACTTACAAAACTGACCCCAATACTATTATGACAAAACCGATTTGCCAGAGAATTTTGCTTAAGTTAAGCGGTGAGGCTTTAATGAGTCAGGCAGGCGGCAGTATTGACGCTGATATTGTTAAGCGACTGGCCACTGAAATTAAAGAATTATGTGAAGTGGGTATTCAGGTTGGTTTGGTTATTGGCGGCGGCAATATATTGCGCGGCGCTGAAAAAGCAGCTGAAGGTCTGGATAGAGTCACTAGCGATCAGATGGGTATGTTGGCTACGGTCATCAATGCCTTGGCTATGCAGGATTCATTAGAGTCTCTCGGTCAGCCGGTTCGGGTGATGTCCGCACTTAAAATCAATCAGGTCTGTGAAGACTACATTCGCCGTCGGGCGGTCAGGCACTTGGAAAAAGGGCGTGTGGTTGTTTTTGCAGCCGGTACCGGCAATCCTTTTTTTACCACCGATTCAGCTGCCAGCCTTAGAGCCATTGAAATTAATGCCGATCTGATGATTAAGGCGACTAAAGTTAAGGGCGTGTATTCGGCAGATCCTGAAAAAGTCAAAGATGCCGTATTTTATCCACGCTTAACGTATGACGAAGCACTGGATCAGCGTCTTAATGTCATGGATACCACCGCTTTGGTCTTATGCCGTGACAATAATGTACCGATGCGAGTGATGAATATTTTTGAGCAAGGTGCGGTGATGAGATTAATGATGGGCGAAGAGATTGGCTCTCTTATTGAACGAGGAACAGAGTTATGATTAGTGATATTCAACAGGATGCTGCAACCCGCATGGGCAAGAGTATTGACGCGTTAAAGCATGAGTTCTCAAAAATCAGAACAGGTAGGGCGCACCCCAGTTTGCTGGAGCAAATTAGTGTGTCATATTACGGTACGGATTCTGCATTATCGCAGGTTGCCAATATTGCCGTTGAAGATGCGCGTACGCTAACCATCACGCCTTGGGAAAAAGGCATGGTACAGGCGATTGAAAAAGCCATTTTAAAATCAGATTTGGGTTTGAATCCGTCTACCAATGGTATGACTATTCGTATTCCCTTGCCGGCACTGACGGAAGAGCGTCGTCGCAGCCTGGTTAAAGTTGTTAAACATGAGTCTGAAAATGGACGTGTTGCGATCAGAAATATTCGCCGTGATGCTAATTCAGAAATAAATAAAGCCTTAAAGGAAAAGATGATTTCTGAAGATGAGGCGCGTGCCGCTGAAGAAAAAATCCAAAAGTTAACGGACCAGTATGTAAAGGAAGTTGAAAAGTTACTGGAAGTAAAAGAAGCCGATCTATTATCAATTTAATATAGGACATAATAATGCCTGTTGATGATAGTAATAATCGGGAATCTGACAGCAATAATCCTCGTCATATTGCCATTATTATGGATGGTAATGGTCGATGGGCACAAAAACGGTTTATGCCCAGAGCGATTGGCCATCAGGCCGGGGTTAAAGCAGTTAGAAAAATTATCGAGTATTGCGTTAACCATAAAATTGAAGTCTTGACGTTGTTTGCTTTTAGTAGTGAAAACTGGCGAAGGCCGGCCGCTGAAGTTTCATTGTTGATGGCGCTTTTTATGGCAACCCTGCAACGGGAAATCAACAAACTTGATCGTAATAATATCCGCTTGCGGTTTATTGGTGACAGAACTGAATTTTCAGATAAGTTACAACATAAAATGGCCGAAGGAGAGGCGCAAACACAAAATAACACGGCTATGACACTGGTTATTGCCGCTAATTATGGCGGTCACTGGGATATATGTCAGGCATTCCAGAGAATAGCAGGAAAAATGGCGGCTGGAGAATTGCAAAATCAGGTGATTAGTGATGAACTTATCAGCCAGCATTTGTCAACGGCTGGCCTGCCGGCCCCGGATCTTTTTATAAGATCTGGTGGCGAACAACGTGTCAGCAACTTTATGTTGTGGCAATTAGCCTATGCAGAAATGTACTTTACAACAACGCTCTGGCCTGATTTTGACCAGAATTCACTTGAAGATGCTATCAAGAGCTTTAAAAGCCGGCAACGGCGCTTTGGTCATACCAGTGAGCAAGTTCTTAATAAAGCAGTCACTCTATAACTTCACTATTAAATAGCCTACAAAAATGTTACTAAAGCGAATTATAACGGCATCAGTCCTTGCTTTCCTGATTGCACTGGCAGTGTTTACTTTGCCAACGGAAAGTTTTTCATTTAATTTTTCATTAGTGATCGGTGTTATCACTCTTTTAGCGGCATGGGAATGGACTAACCTTGCCGGCGTTACCTCGCCGATTAAGCGGGTATTATTTTTGTTGGCATTGATTCTGCCAATGTCAGGTCTTCATTTTTGGACTCAAATTCTTGAATTGATTGCTCAAGCCACTGATTGGCCTGATGTCAGAGACT
>CAIUYS010000621.1 GCA_903903365.1 uncultured Methylococcaceae bacterium | reverse complement strand
GCACTACGCAAGGCAATTAGCGATTGAAAATAGTCGAAATGCGTTCACACAAACAGTGGACTATTCCGTAAAATCGCAGGAGAACAGTAAAGCCAGTTCTATTGAATTTAAAAGTACGCCATGGGTACATTTATTGGATGAAATTATCACGGCTGCCTTATTAAAACCCACGTTAGATCATCAAGAAGTGAATGCCAGTCAGCATAACGAACCGCCCATTCATGAAGTTGAGCCAGTAAAACCTGAAGCAGAAGTCAGTCGTGCCTTTAAAGAAAAGCAAGCCACGGACAGCATAAGTAAAGACGTGCCCAAAGCCGAGCCGACTGAAAAGATATTTCCAAAAACACCCGCCCCCCAACAAACTGTTCAGCCATCGCCATCGCCATCGCCTGAAGCGACGACCATAAAGAAAATTTCTCCCGGCTTTAATTGTAATAAGGCGAGTAAACCAACGGACATTACAATTTGTGCCAACTCGGCATTGGCTGTTTTGGATCTGGAAAATATGGCACTTTATAAAAATGCCAAAGTCGTTGATCCTGTCATGACAAAAATAATTTGGCAGGAATCCATACAGTCAAAATATGCCTGTGGCATTGATATTTCCTGCATAACAAAAGCCTATAAAAAATCAATTCGGCGTTATGAGTGTGTTGCCGGCAAGAAAAAATTGTGCTGAAAAGATAGGTTTTCCGGGCCAACGACTTAATTCGTGACAGATAACATCCCTTGAGGGGATGGCAGCTATAAAATCGTCCCGTTTAAATGAGTCGCTTTGTTGTGGGAGCGACGCCTGCGTCGCAACTAACGTTTCAAATCGCGACGTAGGCGTCGGTTACCCGCTTAGGCGGGACAAAGCTTTGCATGATCACAAGCAGAGTTTGTACACCGCATAACAGATTCTATTCGCACTGTTCCCGCTTAAATTGGTGGCCGTTTTTATAAATGGTAACCGTCATTTATTTATTTACGTGTTGTTATTATGAATATGCCAGTTATCACGGTCGGAAATATATCTTTTAATAACGCGCAGCTTTGGGATATTAAGTGCTAACGTTATTTATTGCGAGCCGTGTAGGGTGCGCATCGCGCACCACAACCATGCCAGAGCCAGAAATCCTGCTGTTTTTGGTGCGCGATGCGCGCCCTACCACTTCGGTTTTTTAATCTTGTTGTTCTTGCAACTTTACAGCTTGTTCAACAAGATGAACGCTTGGCGCACGGCGTTTACCGACATTTTTCTTGTCTCTGTGGCGTATTTTGACTTTTTCCGCAGCTACTTTTTTGGGTTCTATTTTGTTTTTTATACCGGTCGCTTTACCGGATGCTTTCAGTTTTTTGGGGCCTTTGTATTTGCCTTCCAGTTCTTTAATCGTCCGGCGTTTAAATTTCTGTTTTAAGAAACGTTCAATACCTGACATTAAATTCCATTCGGTGCTTTTTACCAAGGCTATGGTGAGTCCCAGTTCATCAACCCGACCGGTACGACCTATACGGTGTATATAGTTGATGCCGTTTCTGGGGACATCAAAATTGATAACCAGATTGATGCCTTTTATATCCAAGCCACGTGCAGCGAGGTCTGTAGCCACCACGACTTTAACTTCACCCTCGCGGAACAATTGCATCATGCGGTTGCGATCTTTTTGATCCATTTCGCCATGCAATACGCCGACCCGGAGTTTTTGTCCCCGCAACGGGCCGCGCAGTAAATCGGCCTGAATTCTACTGTTGGTAAACACCAGCGCTTTGTCGTAGGTTTCGTTAAGCAGTAACCAGGCTAACAGTTTTTGTTTGTGATCATTATCGTCGGCGACGACAATTTGCTGCTCAATATTGCGATGACCATCGTGCAGTGTGTTTAAAGCAACCACTTTATGATCTTTCAGAATCTTGTCAGCCATTTTGATCACGCCAAAATGGGTTAGCGTGGCAGAAAACAACAAGGTTTGCCGGTCGGTATTACAGCTTTTGGTGATGGTTAGTACATCTTCACTAAAGCCCATGTCCAGCATACGGTCGGCTTCATCCAAAATCAGGATTTCAAGATTGCTGAAGTTGGGTATTTCCTGTTCCATGAGTTCCAGAACACGGCCGGGCGTTGCAATAACCAGTTCCGTATTTCTGCGGAGCATGTTTTGCTGTAGCCTAAAATCATCACCACCGGTAATAATACCGACGGTAAGGTCGGTAAACTCAATTAACTGCTGGCATTGTTTAAAGATTTGTTGCGCCAGTTCACGGGTGGGCGCCAGTATGAGTGCGCGTGTACCGGGTTTGCCGGAGGATAAAGTAAGCAGATGATGCAGGGTCGGCAATAAAAATGCGGCAGTTTTGCCGCTGCCTGTTTCGGCACTGACCAGCAGGTCTTTGTGCACCAAAGCCAACGGAATGGCCTGTTGTTGCACAGGGGTCGGTTGCTCAAAGCCCAGCTTTTTGACTGCCCTAAGCAGGGGTTCAGCGAGCGATAAGCTTGAGAATGATAGTGGAGTGTCTGTAGGTGTAGGCTGCATTAATATTGAATGGTTGTTGCGGTTACGCAGAGGCTAAATGACGAATTTTTTTGTCATTATAAACTTTTTGTTATAAGGCGTTATGATTTAAATCAACAGGACAGTGGCCTTTGCATTGCTAATCAGGTTTTAACTGGTAAGCTTTGCCTTGAAATGGTGATTATATTTTGATTTTATCACCGTTCCCCCACTGTTTTTTTAATATGCAAAAAGGTAGAGACCATGATACCGATTAGAGATACTGCGCCCTGTTTACATAAGCCTTATGTAACGTGGGGAATAATAGCGATCTGTACCAGCATTTTTATGGCCATGAAATTAATGCCGGATCAGGCCGCTATTAGCCTCCTAAATCACTATGGTATGGTGCCGATTCGTTATTCAGCGGTCAATGCGGGCTTGCCTTTTGATGGCTATCTATCGTTTTTAACCAATTTGTTTTTACATGCAACGTGGACACATTTGCTTGTGAATATGTGGTTTATGTGGATTTTTGGCGATAATGTTGAAGATAGAATGGGGCGGTTGCCGTTTTTAATTTTTTATTTGGTTTGTGGTGGGTGTGCGACGCTTCTGCAATGGTATTTTGATCCCCTGCTTGATATTCCGGTTATTGGTGCTTCTGGGGCGATAGCGGGCGTGTTGGCGGCTTATTTTTTTCTATACCCGCTTGAGCGTGTCATTGTATTTTTCCCGCCAATGATCTTTCAAATACCCGCTATCGCTTTTTTAGGTGTGTGGGTTTTGTTACAGTTGGATAATGCAACAACCGCAATCATTTTTGAAGGTACAACGATAGGTGTTGCCTGGTGGGCTCATTTAGGCGGCTTTGTTGCCGGGTCTGTTTTGTATCGGCTTTTTCTTAAAGACAAGAAAAATGAAGTAATTTGATTGCTTTAAGGTATAATTTTGAGCTTCAATAAGTCGGGCTTTTTGACAAAAATAATTGCGGTCAGTAAAATTTGCTGATTAATAAAGGCCTTTTAAAGTATTCAGGAAATTGAAAGTAATTATGAAAAAAGTTAATGTTGCGTTGGTAAGGCTACTTCAGTTTGTGGTTTTTGTATTGTTCACGTTCATGGTAATCGCTTATTTTGCCGCTATGGTTTTATTGCCGTTAGATGCAATTGCATTGCTGATAAAGCTAATGGGTGTTGTCGGACTTCATGGCTTTATTGGCGCTTTGATTGCCATTCCAGTGGTAGGTTATTTATGCTTGATGGTGTACAAAATACCCGGACTTTGCAAAATGGTGGTTGATACCGGTATTGATCTGGTCAAGACGGCTAAATTAAGAGTTGAAGGCTTTAATGAAATACTTGAGACGCTAAAAGCGTAAGCTTTTAAGCATAAAAAAGGCGTGCCGTTTTCGGTACGCCTTTTTTTATGCCGGGTTAAAAGTGATTTTTGTTATTACTCAGTTGTTAAAAATAGCACACAGATTAGACGGATTTGACTGATAGGCACAGGTAAGGAAAGTGTCTTTATCCAATAAGAAAACTTAAAGTTGTTTTTTTTAATTAAAAAAATCGGCATCCTTCATTTTTCGGTTTACACTTTTTGCAATAGCCATCGCGTAGGTCGGGTTAGCGACAGCGTAACCCGACAAATCACAATAGCTGTGTCGGGTTACGGCTAGCGCCTAACCCGACCTACAGAGATTATTAATATTTTTTTATGATAAAAAAGTGT
>CAIUYS010000620.1 GCA_903903365.1 uncultured Methylococcaceae bacterium | reverse complement strand
AGCACAATCCCCATTACAGCAATAAATACCAACCCGCTAAAAAGTGCATAACCGGATGCGAATATTTTTGCTCCCGTTGTAATCAGTGGATTAATCGGCCCCATTCCTCCGAGAATCATGGAGGCCTCCAAAATAGAATCAACCCAATCAAATTGGGCTATGTGATGATAACCCATAATACCCATCAATAAAGCAACGGCAATAAAGATGCCGGCTATCGCAACAAACGCCGCCATCCTGCTGACAAAAACAGATAATGACGCCAGCTTTTCACATTTTCTTTCAAACATCGCAACCCTAAATATTAATATCAAATGAATTCCGCTAAAAGGGTGGTTTTGCAGCTTTCCGGAAATAACCCGTGCTTATTACCGTATTCGTTTTAAGTGACTTGTTAACCTGACCTTGATCAATAATGACAAGGTAATCCTGACGACACTGGCAGCCTCTAATTGGCAAGAAGATGTCCTGGCTGCCGGTGGCATAAAAGTCACCGGGACGTTAAACGGTTTGTAATCTATCGTATATTCGATCGGTGATTTTGATCATGGGCTTAGAGTCTATAAGGTGATATGCGAATGGCCGTAAGTTGTATTAATTGGTAAGATGGATCGCAGTCAAGCAATCCACCGTACAACTGTGTGATGATTGGTGGTTTGCTGGCGCGAAACCCGCCGTACGCACTAAAAAATCATTTTTCAATAATAGCCAATTTGTCCGAGTCGATACCCAGTAACAACTCACCTTTTAACAAGCCGATTAATTCCCGACCCGCCATGGTAAACCGCCAGCCATGCAGTAAAGGACAATCCTCATCATCGTTAAACAACAGCTCTTCAAGGTCTTTACGTGAGGCCAGAATAGTCGGGTTTAAAGCGTTTTCTTCTGCGCGTATTCTTACCAGGGCCGTTAAAATATCAAGTATGGCCTCTTCTTGTTGGGTTTTTTTGGCGGGGCGGTCTTTTTCATGTAAAGGCAGCGGGGCACGATTTTTGGCCTCGGTAATTAACTGGCACAATTCTTTGCCATAACGGTTAACAGCCCGCTCGTTAATGCCCCGTACATTAGCCAATTCCTCAACCGTTTCGGGTTGTAGTTTGGCCAGATCAAACAGTAATTCATCACGTAACAACCAGCTTTTAGGGCGATCTTCAGCTTGTGCGGTTTTTTCTCGCCATTGTGCCAGCGCCTGAATAATGGACAACTGTTTTCCGGTTAATTTATTTTTGCCTTTTATTTTAAACCAGGCTTTTTCAGGCTCTACCTTATAAAGTGCAGGATTAGTCAGTTCGGCAAAGTCATGTTTTAGCCAATCAATCCGACCTAATTCAGTCAGTTTTTGAACCATGATTTTATAAATCTGGCATAAATAAATGACATCATCGGCTGCGTATTCAATTTGCGCTTCCGTTAAAGGACGCTTGCTCCAATCTGCACGGGTATGAGCTTTGTTTAAGTTAACACTTAACAAGCTGGAAACCAGCATGGCATAGCCCGGATTATCCTGAAAACCCAACAAAGGTGCGGCTATTTGGGTATCAAAAATCGGTGAAGGCAGCTTACCGGTCCATTGATGAAAAATTTCCAAATCTTGTCGACAGGAGTGAAAAACTTTTACGATAGCCGGATTGTATATCACCTCAAAAAGACTATCCAGATTAGGCAAGGCTATCGGATCAATACAGGCCACCCATTCCGGCGTTGCTATTTGCAACAGGCAAAATTTTGGATAATAGGTCTTTTCACGCAAAAATTCGGTATCAAGCGCCAGCCAGGTTTCTTTTTTTATCTGTTCGCACAGTGTGGCCAGTTGATCAGGGGTGTCGATATATTGTATGGGTGTCATAGGTGTACAAGAACAATTATTAAAATTAACCAAACAGCAAAGGGATACTCATTTTAAATGAGCAACGGCAAGCAGGCGTTCCCGACAGGCTGAAAGGTTGTAAAAAAGTGGCGCAGTTACTTAAATCAGCCCTTACAGCGCTAATACGTCCAAACCTGCATGCAATGAAACATCCTGCCCTTCAGCTTGCTCACTACGCATTAATCCAGCAAAATCAAATAATTGCCGATCAGCTAGTTGTGAGGGCGCAACATTCTGGAGACTGGTAAAGATGGTTTCCAGTCGCCCCGGAAATTGCTTATCCCAACTCTCTAGCA
Organism: uncultured Methylococcaceae bacterium; assembly: GCA_903903365.1. GTDB lineage: Bacteria > Pseudomonadota > Gammaproteobacteria > Methylococcales > Methylomonadaceae > Methylobacter_C. The sequence continues at coordinate 4,723 of CAIUYS010000620.1, read as the reverse complement.
TGACTTTCATCGCTTGTCTTTGCAGGTTTGCCTGAGAGCCGCACAAGTTACAGGGAATAATAGGAAAATCCTTGAAGGCAGCAAAGCGTTCTATTTCTTTCTCACGCGTATAGGCCAGTGGTCTGATGACAATGTTCTTTTTATCGTCACTCAATAATTTGGGCGGCATGGCCTTGAGCTTTCCACCGTAAAAAATATTCAGAAAAAACGTTTCCAAAATATCATCACGATGATGGCCCAACGCTATTTTGCTGATACCGTTGGCTTCGGCGTACCCGTATAAAGTGCCGCGCCGCAAGCGTGAGCACAAGCCGCACGTGGTGTTGCCTTCAGGAATAACGCGCTTGACCACACTGTAAGTGTCTTTTTCAATGATATGATAAGGCACGCCCAAGGATTCAAGATAGGCCGGTAAAACATGCTCGGGAAATCCCGGTTGTTTTTGATCAAGGTTAACAGCTATCAGCTCAAACTCAACCGGTGCGGTTTTCTGTAAACCCATCAGGATGTCTAATAAGGTATAGGAATCTTTTCCACCTGACAGACAGACCATCACCTTATCGCCATTCTCGATCATGTTATAATCGGCAATCGCGTCACCGACAGTATGGCGCAGTCGTTTTTGTAATTTGTTAAATTGAAATATGGATTTTTGCTTTGAATCTGACATGGTCAGAATTATATTCGATGATGAAGCAATGTGCATTTTATAACTTTTCCAAGTTAATCTATGCCCGTTGCTAGGGAGAAAAGGAAATCGGGGCTCATAGTCTGAACCCCGATAAGAAAAACATTAGCCGTTGTAACGCTGAAAAATTAATGTCGCGTTAGTACCGCCAAAACCAAAACTATTGGACATAATGGTATTTAAAGTCAAATTATCTTGGCGCTCACGAACAATAGGAATGCCTTCAGCACCTGAGTCAAGTTGCGTTATATTGGCGGAAGCACTCAGAAAGTTTTCTTCCATCATTAATAATGAATAAATGGCCTCATTAACACCGGCGGCGCCTAACGCATGACCGGTCAGTGATTTTGTGGAACTGACCCAAGGCACATTGCCTGCACCAAACACCTCACGCAAAGCACCCAATTCTTTGGTATCGCCAACCGGTGTACTGGTTCCGTGTGCATTGATATAATCAATCTTGCCATCCACTGTGGCCATTGCTTGCTGCATACAGCGCACAGCACCTTCACCTGACGGTTGAACCATATCATAACCGTCAGACGTTGCGCCGTAACCTACCAGTTCTGCATAGATTTTGGCACCACGCGCTTTGGCATGCTCCAACTCTTCAATGACTAAAACACCGCCGCCACCGGAAATAACAAAACCATCGCGGGTTTCATCATAAGGTCTGGACGCGGTAGTGGGTGTGTCATTATATTTGGAGGATAAAGCCCCCATTGCGTCAAACAACACCGACATAGTCCAGTGAACTTCTTCGCCGCCACCCGCAAACACCACGTCCTGTTTGCCCATCTGGATTAATTCCATGGCATGACCAATACAATGGGCACTGGTCGCACACGCTGAGCTAATGGAGTAATTGACACCCTTAATTTTAAAGGGTGTTGCCAGGCAAGCCGTATTGGTGCTGGACATGCTTCTGGGCACCATGTAGGGGCCAACTTTTTTAATGCCTTTTTCACGCAGTATATCTGCCGCGTCAACAATATTCGACGTTGAAGGGCCGCCTGATCCCATCACCAGACCGGTTCTAAAATTAGACACATCGGCCTCGGTTAAACCTGAATCATCAATGGCCTGCTGCATTGCGATATAGTTAAAAGCGGCTCCGTCACCCATAAAACGTTTTGTTTTACGGTCGATAAATGCGTCCAAGTCTATATTAATAGGACCATGTACGTGGCTGCGAAAACCCAACTCCTCATAAACGCTTGCAAAAGTGATTCCTGATCGACCTTGCTTTAAGGAATCGACAACCTCATTCCGGTTATTCCCAATACTGGAAACAATGCCTAATCCGGTTACAACGACTCTTTTCATTTTTCTTTTGACCCCTAAAAATCTTCTGTAGAAGTAAACAAACCAACCCGCAAATCGGTCGCTTCATAGATTACCTTTCCATCAACTTCCATGGTGGCATCTGCTATACCCATCACCAGTTTACGCATAATGAGTCTTTTTAAATTAATTCGGTAGGTTACCTTTTTGGCGGTGGGAAGTACCTGTCCTGTAAATTTAACTTCCCCCACACCTAAAGCGCGTCCTTTACCTGGCCCACCCATCCAGCACAAATAAAAGCCGACCAGTTGCCACATGGCATCAAGCCCCAAGCAACCGGGCATCACAGGGTCGCCCTGAAAATGACAAGCAAAAAACCACAAATCCGGATTTATATCCAGTTCAGCGATAATTTCACCCTTACCATAAGTGCCGCCTTCATCCGATATATGCGTAATACGATCCATCATCAGCATGTTTGGCAGGGGTAATTGCGCATTTTTAGGTCCGTATAGCTCTCCCCTTCCGGACTTTAATAGTTCTTCGCGCGTAAAACTATGCTGTTTCTGCATGCTATTTATGTACCTTTGTAATTATTCTTATAGTTTAATACGGGTATTATCTAACAGACACTGAAAAAAATCAGCTCAAATTTTAGCGGGGACGCACATCAAAGAGCAATCCGGTGATTTTTAATGCATTTCTTTGCAGCCGTTGCTGATAAATAATGGCATAAGACAGCACAGAAGTTACATATTTTCTGGTTTCTTTAAAGGGAATGGTTTCTATCCAAACATCAGCGGCAACCGGCTTATCATAAGGCAACCATTTAACTACCCGGCTTGGCCCCGCATTATAAGCCGCCGCTGCCAATGCAAAATGTCCATCGAAGCGGTTCAATAATTGTTTATAGTAAAAAGCGCCGTATTTAATATTAATATCCGGATTAAACAAACTATTTTCCGTCTGCCAAGGCTCTTTAAGATTACGTGCTATTTGCTGACCCGTTTCCGGCATGATTTGCATTAAGCCACGCGCACCGACTGCCGACTTTGCATTCTTATCCAGCATACTTTCCTGTCGAATCAAGCCAAAAATAATGGCCGGTTCAAGTTGTTGCCAATCCGCATTGCTCTGAACCTGACTCAAATAACTCATCGGAAATCGCAAGGCCAAATCATCCCAATAATCCGCTTTAACCAACGTCATAATGGCAACCTGATCCCATTGCCACAGTTGGGCTAATTTAGCGGCAAGCAAGATTTGTTCTTTGGGTAATTTTTTTACCGTAAACCACCACTGTCGTTTTGCTTCGGCATCGCGGTTTAAGATTTCCAACTCTTGAATCGCTTTAAAGTCGGTTGTTTGAGCCAGCTTTTCAAGCGCATCTCCCATGATAACAACCGGCTTATCAGAGAGGTTATAGGGCTTATTGACCGCATCGGCCGCCATAAATCCATAATAACTTCTATCTTGCGCTAGCTGATTAAAAACAGACAGCCCCTGCAACACATTTCCGGTTTCGATCAAAGAGCGGGCTTGCCAGTATTGCCACTGCGGCGTTTGTTGCTCTTCAGGGGTTAAGCCTGCCAGTGCTTGTGCAACATGTTGCCAATTTTGTTCAAACAAAGCGGCTCTGACTTTCCATTCCCTGACTTCTGCATCAACGGCAAGCAACTGATTCAGGCGATTGAATGCCCGACTATCACGCGCACGCGCCAAGGCCAGCGCCAGTCTTCGCTCAAGTTGTTGGGTAGTTTGGTTATTGATAACAAAATTTCGCTTTCTACTATCCCAAAGACCCAGCGCCGAATCCAGATCTGCTTGAACTAATCGATCCACGCCGTGTGCAAAGATACGACCGTAAAGATCATCGGCACCCATTAACAGACCGCCTTCGATTAGCGCGGGTTTTTTATGAACCTGCAACCAGAACTCGGCAGTTGTTTGATCCGGCTTATCCAGAAATCGCTGTACATAGCTTGCCAGGGATTTATTGTCTTTCTTTAAGGCTAATTCAAAGCGTTGCCAAATCAAATCCGTTGTAAAAACAGGCGATATCGCCAACACCGAGAACAGGTCATCACACTCTTCAGGCTGCCGATCGCCGACAGTCCATAAACGTTTGGCCGCATTCAAAGCCAGCTCTTGATTACCTGCTTTATAATTTGCCCAATAAAACTGACATTCAAGTGCCGTATTATCACCGGCTTGATAATGCTTGATAAATTCAGGCCAACGTTCATTATTAGCGAGATAAGTCAGCCAATCGGCGCGGAGTAAATCAGCGTAACGGGAGTCTTTATAGGTTAACAAAAAGCCCAGGATTTTATCCGTTTCCGGTAAATTGTTTTTTAACCACTGATACTGCAAATAGGGATAAAGCGGATAATTTGTCAACGTGGCGCTCACGGATAAAAACGCACTTTGATTGCCCTGCGCCGCCAGTTTTTCTGCCAACAAAAAAGCCTGCCGTTGCTGCTCCAGCGTATTGCTAAAAACGGTGTTTGAGAAAAAAATCAGAGCACACAACAACACGCTTCCAGAGACACATTTTATATTCATTATGGGTAACTATTTTGCACTTTACACCGGCTACAGAGGGATTTAGGTAACGTATTTATTTAAAAAGCTGGAGTGCAATAGCTTCAGCTATTGCCTGTAAAAACAGGCGTAGACCGGAATAAGACCACCCAAGCCTGTCCTGAGCTTGTCGAAGGGCGTAGCGCGTGATGGTGTTTCCGGCACTCT
>CAIUYS010000619.1 GCA_903903365.1 uncultured Methylococcaceae bacterium | reverse complement strand
ACCCGAATTTTGAATACTTTCACAGTCTCCGGAGCTTGGGAACCAGGTTTTTGGGAACCAGGTATTTTTAGCGGTTTTTTTCCTTGGTTTTTCTTCGTGAACTTCGTGTCTCGGCAACGGCTCCCTGCGTTGCTCTACCTCCTGCATCCATGCAGTCGTTCGTGGTGAATATTTCTTTTTACAAGCAATCCAGTATCGCCCGTTTAACGGCATCCAAGCTGGCATCAATGGTTACCGGTTTGGCATCGGCGCATTGTTGCATGGCTATTTCGGGGTCTTTAATACCATTGCCGGTTAAGGTACAAACAATCTTGCTGCCTTCAGGGATTTTTCCGGATGCTATGTCGTGCAAAGCGCCTGCTAATGAAGTCGCTGAGGCGGGCTCGCAAAATACGCCTTCATATTGTGACAACATTTTTTGTGCGGCCAAAATCTGTTCATCGGTAAATTTGTCAAACCAACCGCCGGATTCTTTTTGAGCCGCCCAAGCGAAATCCCAAGATTGTGGATGACCGATGCGAATGGCTGTGGCAACGGTTTCAGGGTTATCAATCATCATGCCCGCTACAAAAGGCGCAGCGCCAGCGGCTTGATAACCACACATAACGGGGCGGTTTAAGCAAACGCGATCGGTGGCATACTCATTGTAGCCTTTCCAGTAAGCGGTGATATTACCGGCATTACCGACAGGCAGGCAGTGATAGTCCGGCGCAAAACCCAGTTCATCGACAATTTCAAAGGCGGCGGTTTTTTGGCCTTCAATTCTAAACGGATTAATGGAGTTAACGATGGTGACGGGAGCATGGTTAGCCACTTCCTTAACCAGTGCCATGCCTTTGTCAAAGTTGCCGTTAATCTGAATGATGGTGGCGTTGTACATTAAGGTTTGCGCCAATTTGCCCAGGGCAATTTTACCGTCAGGAATCAACACAAACGCTTTAATGCCGGCGCGTGCCGCGTAAGCGGCAGCGGCAGCCGAGGTGTTACCGGTTGAGGCGCAGATAATGGCCTCACTGCCTTCTTCGACGGCTTTGGTGACCGCCATGGTCATGCCTCGGTCTTTAAAGGAGCCGGTTGGATTTAAGCCTTCAAACTTGACATAAATATCAACGTCTTTACCGATCATTCGGGGTATGTTTTGCAATTGAATCAGCGGTGTTCTGCCTTCATTCAAACTGATGATACGCGTTGTTGCACTGACCGGCAGACGGTCTCTGTAACGCTCAATTAATCCGGTGTAATGTTTTTGTGTAGTCATGAGATTTATTTATTTCAAAGTTTCCAGGCGGATGCGATTAACTTTTCCGGTAACGGTTTGAAGTGCTTCGATTTCAGCAATCGCAGCGTTCATTTCTTTTTCCAGCGTGATTTGCGTCAGCAAAATAATCGGTATGGCAGTTTCATTGCCTATCGGTTCTTTTTGGATGATGGCTTCAATACTGATGTGATGGTCTGCCAGTATTCTGGTGACATCGGCTAATACACCCGGTTTATCTTCTGCTGTCAGGCGTAAATAATACGATGTTTTAAAACGGTCAGCCGCTACAACAGGAATATCAGCCAAGGAATCCGCCTGAAAAGCCAAATGCGGTACGCGGTTTTCAGGGTCACTGGTTAACGCTCTAACGACATCAATCACATCCGCAACCACGGCGGAGGCGGTGGGTTCTGCACCGGCGCCAGCGCCGTAATAAAGCGTCGGGCCCACGGCATCGCCTTTGACCAACACGGCATTCATGACGCCGTTGACATTGGCAATCAACCTGCGCTCGGGGATTAAGGTAGGATGCACTCTTAATTCAATGCCTTCGGCCGTTTTTCTGGCAATACCTAAATGCTTGATT
>CAIUYS010000618.1 GCA_903903365.1 uncultured Methylococcaceae bacterium | reverse complement strand
TATCAAGCCAAAAAAGAAAGTAAGCCATTGTCGTCCTTTGGGGTGATCACCTCGCAAAATATTTTCCAAGGCGACATAAACAATCGTTGCGGCAATTAACGGCTCAACGATTTGGCTAGGTATGTCAATAATATTGAGCCCGGCAAGAGCTAAGGTAATTGAATGGGCAATGGTAAAAAAAGTAATGATTTTAATTGCCGGCCAAAAGCTGCGAGTTACAATGAGTAAAGAAAATAAAAACAGTAAATGATCATAGCCTGTCAGAATGTGCTCAATTCCAAGTAGCAGAAAGTCAGTGAAGACCGAGGCTTTTGGGCTTTCAGCAATGGTGCTGTTTTCGTTGGCGTTAGCTGCCGGTAAAGGCAATGTCATTGTGTTATCTTCTTGAGATAGCATTTTCTCACTTATGCCATGCCCCGCCTCATCTTTTATGGTTACAAACTGCTTGTGATTTGCCGGTAATTGCTTAAAAAATTCGGCGTGTAATTGAAGTTGCTTGCCAGGTGTTTGCGGGTATTGAAATTCGATAAAGGCATTATTTTTCTGATCGAAAGTTACCACACCAGGCATTGCAGGTTGAACATTTTTTTCGTCAAAAGCAAGTTGCGCTCCATTTATTGCCCATGAAGCGATAAATGGTTTTGCCGCTTCCTGTTCTGCCAAGGTAACTTCCGCATCCAGATCGCTATCCATCGGTACAAATGCTTCAATATCTTGTAACGAAAACGTTATTTTTACATTTACGCCATGGGCTTTAAGGATTACATCGGCCGAACTTAGTCCGGGGTCATGTGCCAGGCAGGATAGAGAAAATCCCAGCAAGAACATAAATGTAACTATTTTAATCATTGGATAAGCTCTTATTGCGCGCTTTTTTACGATACCAAACCAGTGCAATTAAAATCAGGCTCACCAGCACGACGCCACCGCCGGCAATCAGCATCACTGTTTTTTTAGGTAATGCATCAGGATTGCCGCCTACATGAAATGGTATTCTCAGTTTATCTTCGTCTGAAATGGCATCTTCTCCGCCGATCAGAAGAAATATGGCGTAATAACCGTTTTTAACGATATCGGCCTGGGCTTCTACCACACCATTTGTATAGAGTTTTGGGGCAACCTCGGTGATGGTGCGTACTTCTTTAAAATCTTCCGGTTTACTGTCATCAGAGCCGGTGAGTTCCAGTTCAACTACCCGAATGCCGATAGGAGTTTTACGGATATCACGATCTATCAAATCTGCGGAAAAGAACGCTTTACCAACAGTAGGTAGTTCCTGGCAAAATGGTTTTAATAAGGCCGCTCTATCACTACTGTCTTGCTTCGTGGCAGACGTTTTTACATAAACGCTGAAATGTACGGCATAAAAATCATTGGTAATTAAACAGCCAACACTATTAAGGTCGGGGATTTGTGGTTGTGTGCCCAAATTATTTTTATCGCAACCAATTAGTTGACTCGTAAGCAGTAGCAGACAAATCCATGTAACAACAATTTTATTTATCATGATTAAGGCGCTTTAACAGTAAATTGGAATTTGCCCGTAACTATATGTGTATCAATAGAGACAACGCGGTAACGTACAGTGTAGGTGTCAGGTGCCAAGGACGGCACGGTGGCATACAGATGTGACTGGTCAAAGGTTTCTTGTTGCAAGTCTTTATTGTCAACTCGATTG
>CAIUYS010000617.1 GCA_903903365.1 uncultured Methylococcaceae bacterium | reverse complement strand
CTGGATAGTGAAACAGTGTTATTGATTAGAGAATATTCTGCCGGTGTACACCGTTATGAAATAGGTTTGCCCAAAGGCAAAACCGATGCCGGTGAATCATTTTTAGAGGCCGCCAACAGGGAACTTAAAGAGGAAGTCGGTTTTGGTGCCAGAAAGCTGCATCACTTAAGTTCTTTCTCTTTGGCACCCTCTTATCTGGAACATATTACAGAAATAGTCATCGCTCAGGATTTGTATGCAGAAAAACTGGCGGGCGATGAACCGGAAGAACTTGAAGTTATTCCCTGGAAAATAAACAATATCAACGAGTTACTTGCCACAGGCGCTTGTACGGAAGCCCGCTCAATCGCGGCATTGTTTATGACCCTGGAATATCTTAAAACCTTATAATCCTAAACACGACATCTTGACTACCGGCTAAATCGGGACAGATAACATCCCTTGAAGGGAGGGTATCGGTAAAATCGTCCCGCTTAAATAGCGGTTTCTTCGCAACCAAAATGGTTTTGATAATCTTCCATGGAACGTCTAATCACTTCATGTGCTTCTTCACGCCCATAAACATTCGTTATTTCGCAAATACTCTTTTCACTGGGAAGATGCTTGTAAGTCAAAAAATAATGTTTAAGGCGATTAATATAAGACTCAGGACAATCTGACACATCATTCCATTGCCGATAAAATTCGTCTCCTTTCATCACTGCAATTATTTTGTCATCGGCTTCGCCGCCATCCAGCAAACGAAAGCCGCCAATTGGAATTGCCTGTAATAAAATATCACCGTGGGTTACGCTGCGCTCACTTAAAACACAAATATCCAACGGATCACCATCGCCTTTGGCAACTTTTTTTCCTGATTTAAGTTCCGCATATTCAGCAATTCTTTCGGCGCAATAGGTTTGTGGAATAAAACCATAAAGCGTGGGAATCATATTGGAAAACTTTTGTGGCCGGTCAATTTTAAGATAACCACTTTCTTTATCTATTTCATACTTAACCGTATCGGACGGAACAATTTCAATAAATGCGGTTACGATGGTTGGCGCATTATCGCCCGGTTTAATGCCGTGCCAAGGGTGTGCTTTGTGTATTATGTTCATTTTTTCATAGCTCTTTTTACTAAAAAAGAAGGTATTTCATTAAACAGAAATCGGTGCCTTGATATGTTCATGGGCTTGATAATCGGCACAACAAAAATCTTCATACTGGTAATCAAATATTGATTCTGGTTTACGTTTAATTGTTAACGTCGCAAGTTTGTAGGGCTTACGTTGTAACTGCAATGCAGCCTGCTCCTGATGATTAAGATATAAGTGCACATCACCACCCGTCCAGACAAAATCGCCCACTTCCAAATCGGCCTGCTGAGCCACGATATGCGTCAATAATGCATAACTGGCAATATTGAAAGGCAAACCTAAAAAAGTGTCGCAACTGCGCTGATAGAGCTGACATGACAACTTGCCATCGGCCACATAAAACTGAAAAAAAGCGTGACAGGGTGCCAAGGCCATTTTACCGCACGCTACATTTTGTTGCGGACTTATATTTTCATCGGGTAAATCTGCCACATTCCACGCCGATACAATAATCCGCCGACTATTGGGCGTTTTTTTTAGCTGCTCAATGACCTGCTGAATCTGGTCAATATGGCGACCATCCGGAGTGGGCCATGAACGCCATTGATATCCGTACACCGGTCCTAAATCACCTTTTTCATCCGCCCATTCATTCCAGATATTAACCTGATGATCATGTAAAAAACCCAGGTTAGTCTCGCCTTTTAAAAACCATAATAATTCATAAATAATTGATTTTAAATGAATTTTCTTGGTAGTCACCAAAGGAAACCCCTCAGCCAAATTAAAGCGCATTTGATGGCCAAAAATAGACAATGTACCGCTACCGGTTCTATCGCCTTTTAAAGTGCCTTCGCTGCGAATTTTATCGAGTAATTCCAAATATTGCTTCATATGTTTTTTCGTCTATCGGAATTGAGTTTTAAATTTAAACGCATAAATCAGGAGTAATTAAGCCATTTCAAAAACCGCACTGCAGTCTTCAAAATCTGGATAAATTGATTAGTGAGGATGTTAAAAATTGCCGTTTCCATAGCTTAGCGGTCGAATGAGAAGCTTCAACTAAAATAAATCTATGAACAAATTGATTAAGCTCACGGTTTAACAATCTCAACATAAAAGAAATCATCGCAAACCATTCATACTGAGAACCTGTCGAAAGAGTATGTAGTGTTTTCTGAACAACTACACATTTTAGTTTATAGTTGTATAGCAGCATGCACAAAATAACTTGAAGGTTATATCCTTCCCCCCCAACAGTCTCCAGTCAGGAAGAACAGGGAGCAAGATTCTCAAGTTATTTCATTCATATTCATTGGTTATTTGGAACACTCTTTTTTATAAGCAAAATAAATAAATCCAGCACCAATAATTATCATCGGTGTAGACAGTATCTGCCCCATGGTCACCCAGTTTAAAGCCAAAAAACCCAGGTGTGCATCCGGCATTCTAAAAAATTCAACAAAAAACCGGAAGCAGCCGTAGAAAAACAGTGCCAACCCGGTAGTTGCGCCCACCGGTCTTGATTTACCGGAGTACAGCCAGAGAATAGTAAACAGTACCATCCCTTCTAAAAAGGCTTCATACAGTTGTGACGGATGACGCGCAAGCGGGCCACCATTAGGAAATATCATCGCCCAAGGCACATCAGTCGTTCTACCCCAAAGTTCGGAATTAATAAAATTACCGATGCGCCCTGCTCCCAAGCCTATCGGTGCCAGTGGCGCGATAATATCGGTTAATTGCAACAAGGTGCATTGCTGTTTTTTTGCAAAAAACCACATCGCAATAAAAACCCCCAACATGCCACCATGAAAGGACATGCCGCCTTGCCATATTTTAAACAGAATAATCGGGTTACTTAGAAATTCAGTAAAATTATAAAATAAAATATAGCCTATTCTGCCACCCAAAATTACGCCCACCGCTCCATAAGTAACCAGATCTTCTATAGCCTCCGGTTTAATAGGTGACCAAGGTTGTTCCGCCCGTTTTTGCCCGATAAGCCAGACAGCGGCAAAACCAATCACATACATAAGTCCATACCAATGTATTTTTACGGGGCCTAAAGCCAGTGCAACGGGATCAATTTGAGGGTAAGTTAGCATAATTAAACATCCAGATTGGTGACATCCAAGGCATTTTTAACAATAAAATCGCGTCTAGGTTCTACGACATCGCCCATCAGCGTAGTAAAAATCTCATCAGCTGCTATCACGTCTTCAATTCTAACCTGCAACAACCTGCGGTTATTGGAATCCAGTGTGGTTTCCCACAATTGTTCCGGATTCATTTCACCCAAACCTTTGTAGCGCTGTATATGCTGGCCTTTTTTAATTTCTTTCATCATCCATTCAAAAGCTTGTTTAAAGCTGTTGACGGGCTGTTGTCTTTCGCCCATTTGCATATAGGATGCATCATTAAACATACCCGCCGTATCATTGGCGTATTGGGAAATTTTCTGGTAATCCTTGCCGTTAAAGAAAGTCGATGGTAATACAAACGTTTTGGTTATGCCATGCAGTTTTTTATTAACAACTGCCGAAAACTCGTTACCGGCTTTGTAGTCCAGTTCAATTGAGAACACGGCCTTGCTTTCACAATCCTTCAGTTGTTGTTCCATCTTGGCAAACCAGGCGGTGAGTTTTTGTTGATCTTGTTTGATGTCGTCATTAATGACATCCATGTAACAAAATTGCTCAAGAAAAATATCATCGTAACGTCTGGATAAACGATTGATGACGCTCACTACACCGGTAAATTCCTTGGCTAGTTTTTCCAGACCCTGCCCCTGAATGGGGGAGTTGATTCATCGGTAAAAAGTTGAGCTTTATCAAGCGCAAGCTGAATCAGATATTCATTTAACTGGGTATCGTCTTTAACGTAATGCTCTTGCTTGCCTTTTTTAACTTTGTATAACGGCGGT
>CAIUYS010000616.1 GCA_903903365.1 uncultured Methylococcaceae bacterium | reverse complement strand
TACACCACATCTTTACACGCTATTGCGTCGAACGCTGAAAGACGCGAAGGATTCGACTGAAGATGCAAAAAAACACTACCAACGCCCCCGTCCCTTCTTAGTGAACAAGGCTGCTTTCTGCACGCCGGAGGATAAGGCGCGTCTGGAGAAAAGCGGTTCTTATCCTTCTGGGCATAACGCAGTCGGTATGGCCTGGGCGCTTGTCATCACTGAGATTTCTCCAACACAAACCGACGCGATTCTGGCACGAGGGCAGGCTTTTGGAGTGAGTCGTATAGTCTGCAACGTGCATTGGAACAGCGATACGCTACAGGGCCGTTACATGGGTGCCTACACAGTGGCGAGACTACATGCCAACCCCGCATTTCGCGCCGACCTGGAAGCTGCCAAGGTCGAACTTGAAGCTGTCCGCGCCAAAGGCTTAAAACCCACACGAAACTGCAGCGCGGAAAAAGCGGGTATGGATTTGCAAAAGTTGCTGTATCAGTAAGCCGCACGGCTATCTTTCACCTGTCATTGGATGCTGTTACCCGATACCTGACAGGTCTGCGATTAAGGGCAGGCATCTGACAACCCTTAACAAAACCAGTCATTGAAAGGACATTAATCTTGATGCGTTGTTTACGTGAACATGCTTTCGAACACCAAGGTAACTGATTTTTTTAGTTAGTGCATATAAGTGTTTATACGTATTGTTTTTTTAGTTTGAAGTGATAACATTTTTATTCGTTATTGAAAGTATTATGCTCAGTTGATGTTTTTTATCGCTTGGCATATGCTGATTTTATCCAGTTAATTAGAAGATAATGGATTCTATGCCTTGATGTTTGTTCTTCCATGCTGCTGGGTTCATCGAATCGGTGTAAATATCAACAAATTAGGGGAATAGCCATGACAACAAAACAACATGTAAGGCCAGAAGCTGATCGTATATGCAATTTGATCCCCTCTCGCAATACCGAACGTGACTGGAGGTTCGAAGACGCTATCGCTGCCAACGCCATCGCTGCTCTGCCTGCTGCCTTGCCCGCCAGCGTGGATATCCGTGCAAACTGGTGGAACATCGGTAACCAGGAAAATACGGGATCCTGCGTAGGCTGGGCATCCACTGACGGTGTTACGCGCTACCATATGGTCAAGGCCACTAAGATCGCCCAACCTGGGCTATTATCACCACGTTGCACATGGATGGCTTCAAAAGAAACAGACCAGTATACAAGTCGACCGGAGACCTTTATAGAGGAAGCCGGCACGAGCCTCAAAGCGGCCATGGACATTCTGCGTAAATATGGGGTGGTGCCTGAAGCAATGCTGCCTTTCCATATAACAACCAAGATGTATGTGGGCAGTGAAAATGCATTCTATACTACGGCAGCAACCCTTCGCATCGCATCATATTTCAACTTGGGCAAAGACCTGAATAGTTGGCGTAATTGGCTTGCCACTCACGGCCCTATCATGGCCGGATTGGGTGTTGACGCAACGTGGGATAACGCCACGGCAACCCATGGCAAACTTGATACTTTTCAGCCAAACACCGTTCGCGGCGGCCACGCCATTTGCATCGTCGGCTACACGGCGGATAAGCGCTTCATTATACGCAACAGCTGGGGCACTTCTTGGGGCGACAAGGGTTTCGCCTACGCCAGCGAAGCCTACATCAATGCTGGTTTCTATAGCGAAAGTTATGGCGTGACAGTCTGATAACTGGAATGCCATTCCTTTCATTGCCGCTAGTAACTGCGCTGGCGGCTACATGTCTCATGTATGCTAGCGGTGCAGTTTGCGAATCTAACCTGAAAAACATTCATCAATCAATGTTATTAATAGCTGAAAATGATAATGGACGGACGGTGGATATTCGCCTGGGCGAATCTGTTCGGATAAACCTGCCGGAGAACGCTACCACAGGTTACCGCTGGGCGATTGATCGTTACGATGATCAATTCATCGAAGCGGTTGCAAACGAACAGCACTACACAGAAAATGCTATTGGCTCTGGGGGGGAAGTAGAGTTTATTTTCAAGGGTAAGAAAATCGGTTCTGGAGAGATCATGCTAAAGCACTGGCGGCACTGGGAGGGAGATGCATCGATTACCAGCCGTTTTCGCCTTTGTCTTAATGTGCAACCGTAACTGGGTGTGACTAGACAAAACGATGATGTGATATAAACCGTTTTATATCTAGAATCAACTAAGGAAAGACAGATTCAAAAAGTTTTGTATTTCACTGAAATTAAAAATAAGTAGGAGACAATTTAATGAGTATGCTACCTAAAGTCCTATCGATGGTTTTTCTATGGTGTTTTTCTCACATCACAAATGCAACAGATTGGGACATGCAAAAGGCCTATTTTTTAGCGATTGCAGCAAAATGTTCTTATAGTTCAGATAAAACAGAAGCCGTTTCTTGTTTAAAAACACATCCGATGTTTTCTAGTGTGAAGGAAAGCGATATTTATTTATGGCACCACCCGACTCGTCCGGATGCTTATACTTTGATCAACACACCAAAGGAATTAATTTTAGCGATTAGAGGCACCCAGCCGCCTGTCAAGCTAAGCCTGAATGTATCATATGATTGGCTGAACGATATGATTGTGGGTGCTGTTGACAACCAAGGCTATCACAAGGGGTTTCAAAAGTCATGGGAAACGATTAAAACCAATCTGACTCAAGATCCGACCGCTAAGCAATTGTTGGCTCATGTCGGGGCGCGGAAGTTTTATATCACTGGCCACAGCAAGGGTGGATCAATTGCGACAATAGCAACCCTAGACATGGCCGAGAATTATGCGGCATTCGGTTTGGCAAAACAACCTGACGAAACCTACGAATTTGAACCCTCCAGAAGCATAACGGCAGAGAAGGCGAAAGCCCACAAGGCAGACTTTGCTAATTTATGGCGCTTTGAATATAGAGATGATATCGTTCCCCGACTTCCCATAAAAGAAGCATCGCAAACGCCCGATTCCTTTATCGATCAGATTGATTTTTATGTCAGCAAAATAGGTTTTCCTGCATTTGCATCTGTCGGTAGCCTTTTTTATGTAAACAAGAGCGGGGAAGGTAAACCTATCAAAACAGAGGACGAATCACGTTTATTTGATGAAAGAACCGCTGAACTTGCAGCACATTTGAAAGAATTAAAAAGACATCCGAAATCTTTAAAACTATCAGAAATTATTGATAGAGGCGAACAACGCTGTGTCACCTCTTTCCAGCTTATAGACGATCACATCGTTTATTGGCAATGGTTGGCCCAGGCATCAAAACAAAACGGCAACGAAGTTGCCGTGAGCGATAATAAGTTACACACACTATCATCCTGCTGTACACAACATTTAATAAGCGGATTAAAGCAATGCCTGACTAAAGATCAATAGATTCAATGTATTTGGAGTGTTTTCATTTATGGGGTCTGAAGTCCGTTGCGGTACGAAAAATTTCGCCAGCATCTATTATCATTCAATTTTAATAATTTAAAGGCCTTAGTTTACCTTTGGAAATGAGTTCAGTTAGGGGTAGTCACCACATAGCAGCCAAAAGTGCCATCTTCGCCAGATAGGAGTAGTGGAACGAAAGCCCGGTTAAGAAGCCCTGTTTCGTTAGTTTTGTACCCAGTCGCTGTTGCTTGATAAAAGCGGCCACTCGCAATGGGCAAATTATTGTTTTCTGGTCGTCAAGTCACGGCCATTATGACCAGTGTCTTTTTATGCACAGTGGCCTTGGTGGTAAATGACTTTTAGCTTTTAGCGGCGGGGCTTGAACATGGCACCTCAATTGAAAAGCTGGACATAATTTTTATAGTCATCTGAAGTCGACATTCCTTGATTCATTTCTGGAAACAGTCATAATCTCAAAAATTCACCTTGCCATAACCCTCAGTATTAGCAACGCGACAGCCCACGATTTACGTCATGTTCTATTTCGTCCATCTGATCCAGCGCCCATATGCTGAAAGCCACGTATATGTACGTCGAAGCCGAATTGGCGATGTAAGAACAGATATTGGTCATACTTCAGGAAGTTCGTATAAGGCATTCCGATATCATGCTCCAGTTCTTGAAAGCGCTGTAATTATGCAAAGCTCGCTAGCATG
>CAIUYS010000615.1 GCA_903903365.1 uncultured Methylococcaceae bacterium | reverse complement strand
TTGCTTCTGATAACATCTTGTAACGAGTAGTTGGAGCCAGAAGGTTACAGGAGGTGTTTCTGAGGTTTGAAGCAGGGATAGAGCAGGAATATCAGAGTGTCCCCACGCTGACGGCTTAAGGTCGTTGTGGGGTGCAAACATAATTAGCCTTTAACGTTCTTTTGTTGAGTTGTTAGCCTTATTAGGTGGAACTTGGTACTTTGCCACCCATTTGTATGTCGCATGTAGTTGGTGTTCTTGTATTTGCGTATTGCTGACCTAAAAGGCGCCAGGCTGCGAATTCGGTGAAGTTATCCGTTGGCGGGATTGCTGCATAAGCCGCTATGTATTGGTCTTGTAATGGCCATGGTGTGCAGCCTGTGGCGGCATTGACGGCTGAGGCATGGGGTCTGTTATAGATTCCGATAGAATTAAACCCAGCATATGGCGAGAAGGACTTACTGAATGAGTTTACGCCCGTAAAGTCATAATCTACGCCTGCGTTAACATAGGGTCCTTGCGCACCGACACCTGCAAACGGACCGTTCTTGGCGAAATCCCAACCACCACCCACTTCACCTTGCAGATAATCTATGCCATTAAGATACTTAGCTCGCAATTTACCCAAATGGATTAAGTTATTGAGCTGAGTTTTACCAGTAATCTTAACCGAAATTGATAGGTCGCCACCTTGAGTTGCACCACTATTAGTGACCGATGCATAGCGATAGCCAGCAACCAATTCAGGCACAAGGCTGTCACCCAGAGTCCACTTGACGCCGCCGTAACCCATGTTGACGTTGGCTGATGTGTTGATTTCTGTGTAAGTCGGCGCTGGTGCGTCTGGCGTTGCTGCACCTACTGCCGGCACTAGCAAGGTCAGAGGTAAAGCTAAATATAGATAATGTTTAAGTTTCATTTTTTCTCTTAATAGAGATATTTTAATATTTAAATGGTAATTTTAACACCATAAACACCATAAATATTTAAGGGGATACTAATAGTAACTGCATCTCATTGATATACTTATTTTTCTAAGTAAAATTTTCACTGGCTGTTTTCAAAACAGATGGAGTGGGTTGCCGTTATAAAAATTTGTAGAATAGCTTAAGTGGATTAGTATTGATAAGATTCTCTAAGCTTCAATTGGTTAGGCTTAAAGTAAACGGTAGTAGGCAGACGCTTACATAAAGCTGACCAACGCTTCAGCCAATGGTGTAAGGACAATGGTTTCGGTGACATGGACAGAAGGGTTCGTGCTGATGGCGTGTGGTTAGCCGATAACTGGACATCCGTTGTTCAATCATTGAATAACGAATCAACATATCCTGTCGCAATAAGACAGTGGCACAGAGATAACTAAAAGGCTAACCCTGAGATATCTTCTGAATTACAGGAGTTGGTTATTGAAGAAGGATAAACTGGACAAGTTAGGGCTTAGGAATAGCTAAAAGTTTTAAGGCAGAAATATCGGAGGATAAAACAGAATTGAAGCAGAATTTTTTGGTATGGAAACTGGTATTTATAATTGAGCTCCAGATAAGTCATTAATTTAAAAGGAACTCTATATATTTGGCGGAGAAGCAGGGATTCGAACCCTGGGAGGGGATCAACCCTCAACGGTTTTCAAGACCGCCGCTTTCGGCCGCTCAGCCACCTCTCCAAGCCGTCTATAATAACCCATCAGATTTAAAAATCAATAACTTTATTGGTTTTTTCTGGTTAACCGGTCATTTCGCCTCTTTGTTACCCTGAGTTACCCCTTAATTTATAGTGACTGGACAAAATGTTTTGCGAAAACTGCGAATGACAACAGGTGGCTTGTCAATGCCCTTAAGTTAAGCAGACAATTTGAGTAAATTTGCTTTAACTGTTTTTACAGGCAATAGCTGAAGCGATTGCACTCCAGTTTTTAAACAATTTGCGCTTAACTTAACGGCATTAGGTGGCTTGTCGTTTCTCGGCTAAATAATTTCCGGATTGCTGCAGAAGCATTACGCACTATACAAAAAACCGGACTCATTGCGCTTTATCGTTCCGATTCTTTTTTTGCAACCTTATCACGTAAATAAACGGGCATTGCTAGTTCGACATCAACTGCCAGACCCTGCTTAAATCTTTGAGCGCCCAAACGGGCAATGGCTCCGGCTCTGGGCAGGTTGTCAATTTGACAGGTACTGACCAAACCTGCCAAACGCAGACTTAATGCTTCACAATAGACGCCCCACCCTGAACCGATACCCGTACCGATCAAATCAGGAAACTCGACTTCAGTGGCCAAGGTAACGGCTTCTTTACCTACCAACTCGGCAAAGCCTTGTGCGTTGCGTTGATAAACGCCCCAAAAAATCTCGCCCATTCTGGCATCCATTGCAGTAAAGGCAACATTGAAAGTAGAACCGTCTGCCTTTAGGCTTTCGCCCTGAACCGGCTCATGATTATTATCAAAAAAATCCTGAGCGATTGCCGCCAAAGTAGATACCGGCACGACCGGTAAATTGGCGCCTAAAGCAATGCCTTGAATCACACCGGTTGCAATGCGCACGCCGGTAAATGACCCCGGCCCGCAACTAAATGCCAGCGCATCCAACTGTTGCGGTTTTAAGCCGGCGTCTGCCATTAATGAAGCTATCATCGGCAATATCAATTTGGTGTGTTCTTTGGGTGCCAGTTCAAAACGCTCGCTAACGACACCATCAATAATCAATGCGGCTGAACAGGCTTCGGTTGATGTTTCTACCGCCAATAACTTCATGACTGCTCCTCTTCTTCTTTAAAAAATGCCTGAACATCCGCTATATCGCGGGTTCGCTTCATGGGAGGTACGCTGTCCAAAAATAGTTGTCCGTAAGAGCGTTTTAATAAACGCGGATCACAAACCATTAAAACCCCCCGATCAGTGACATCACGAATCAACCGACCGATGCCCTGCCTTAAGGCAATAACGGCAGTGGGTAGTTGATACTCAAAAAACGGATTTTTGCCTTGTTGTGTCATGGCTTCCAAACGCGCTTTTAACACCGGATCACCGGGTGATGCAAACGGAAGCTTGTCAATAATCACGCAGGATAACGCTTCTCCCCTGACATCGACCCCTTCCCAAAAGCTTGAGGTACCCAACAACACTGCATTACCGGCGGCTTGAAACTGTTCCAACAACAGCGCTTTTGGGCGGCTACCCTGAATCAGCAGGGGATATTTTAGTTTTTTCTCCAGCAGTTCGGCCGCTTGATTAAGTGCCCGATGACTGGTAAACAAAAAGAATGCCCTGCCCTTGCTGGCTTGTAACACAGGCAAAGCATACTCGACAATGGTGGGAATAAAGTTGGGATCATTAGGCTGCGGCAAGCCCTTAGGATGATAAAACAAGGATTGGTTGGGATAATCAAAAGGACTGCCCCAACTTTCACTGGCCGCCGACTCAAGCCCCAGATTATTGGCAAAATAATCAAACTTATTGGCTATACTTAAGGTCGCTGACGTAAAAATCCACGCGGCTTTATGTTGTTGCATAAAGCCGTGAAACTCTGCGGCAATATCCAACGGGGTAAGACTTAAAGTAAAGGTTTTTCTATGCGTCTCATACCAGCGTATCCATTTGCCGCTGCGATCATTTAAAATAAGCTCAAATTTCTGAACCAACTCTTCAGCGCGTTTAAAGCAGGATTCCAGTGCTTTGGTTTTAACGGATGCCAGCTTTAATTGATCCGTCAGGCGTTGTAATTGTTCTTTAACAGCAATTAAACCGCCCGCTATTTTAGGGTTATTTTCAATATCCTGCCATTCACCCCGTTTAAGCTCCATGCCAAACGCCAGTCGCAAATCTTTAATTTCATGATCCAAATCTTCGCAGGCAGTGCGTAAAGCGGGAATATCTCTGGCATCTTTGTGATATTCCACCAGTGCATCTTGCGCCAAATCATTAAGTTGTTTGGCTCCGACGGTAATCCCTAAAAAATTGGAGGCGGTATCGGCCAATTGATGGGCTTCATCGATAACAACCACTTCAGCGTTGGGTAATAACTCACCAAAACCACCGTCTCGTAACGACCAATCTGCACACAATAAATGATGATTAACCACCAATACATCGGCTTCCTGGGCCTTCTTGCGTGCCTTAACCAAAAAACATTCAGCATAATCAGGACAATCCTGCCCCAAACAATTATCCAGCGTAGACGTGGCTTGATACCAAACCTGATCACCTTCAGTAACCTCGGACATTTCCGAAATATCACCCGCTTTGGTACGTTTGGACCAGTTGTTAATTTTAGCCAAGGCACCGGCATCTTCTTTGCTGAAGCCCAGCGTTGAAGTCAGTGCGTTTTTCAATCGATAGGTACATAAATAATTGCTTCTGCCCTTTAATAGCGCGGCAATAAAAGGCGTTTTTAAGGCTTTGCGAATAATCGGCAAATCTTTATTAAACAGCTGATCCTGAAGGTTTTTGGTGCCGGTTGAAATAATGGCTTTTTTGCCGGATAAAATTGCAGGTACCAGATAAGCAAAGGTTTTGCCGGTTCCGGTTCCCGCTTCTGCTATCAAATGCCGTTTTTGCTCAATCGCATCCGCAATGGCCGCAGCCATTTCAAGCTGGGCTGCGCGTGGCTGATAACCTGATATAACGGTTGATAACGCGCCATCACCGCTAAAAAATGATTCCAATTCTGTCACTTGAGTTAATGCCAATCAGCTGTAGATAAAAATCCACCATAGTAGGGCAATATAAGCAATAATGCTATTAAGGAATAAAAAAGAACCAAAAACTGAAGCAGACTTGCTGTCTGATCTGGAAAAGAAAGTATACCCACTTTGGGCCAAGGTATATATAAAGCCATCAGCTAACACCACCTCGTCTTCTATTAATAAAATATTCATAAGCTGAAAAAGGTAGGTGTGAAAGGTTAGTGAAAGGAAGTAAGACTAAGATAATGTCCAAGGCAATCCGTTGATTGCGGTATAACTCAATGTTAAAGTTTTTATTCATTGATTTTAAAAAATGATGAAAATGGAGTCTATTAAATAATAGCTGAGACCAAACCGCTAAACTAATGCCGTGCTATAGTGCGACGTGGGCGTCACCCCCACCGTGGTAGCAACGCCCAAGTCGCGACTAACCAAAACATCTCGATTTATCCGGGATTGCCTCAGTCAAACTAAAAAAACTGGAACAACAAATGTTAAGAAAATTTATTTTAAAGATTCCGGAACAAAGCACAGTCACCATCGATGCGAGTAAAGTCAATTTTATTGATCATGATATTTTGGAGACTATAGAAAGTTTCCTGGCA
>CAIUYS010000614.1 GCA_903903365.1 uncultured Methylococcaceae bacterium | reverse complement strand
GCGCGGCAGAAACAACTATACACGGCCTTGAGTATCAAGCCAGACCCCCTAGGTAAATCTAAAACGATTATTGATAATAAAAAATATGTAGTGCCATTTGAGATAAATCAAAATTTTAACCTATTGAAATAACAAGTAATTATCAGTAGAAGTTACGAGGATGGGTTAATTGTCTGTAAGCTTCGGGTTAGCGACAGCGTAACCCGACAAATCGAAGTATCTGTGTCGGGTTACGGCTAGCGCCTAACCCGTATCTACAAAGATTATTATCATTTTTTGTGTGATAAAAAAGTGTCAACTACTTTTGGGCTTTTATGAAGAATGCTTAGAATTTACTAATTTATGCGTGATTTGTAAGTATAGACAAGATCTTCAGCTTATGAATGGAATTCAGGTGAATAATTCATGGGCTAATAGGTATTTATACGTATTGTAAAATTAGTTTTTTTATATATCCTATATTGCACACCTCATGATAGCTGAGTTTTTAATTTAGCCTAATAGACTTGGTTAATTTATATTGCCAATTAAGTGAGAGTTGTCTTATGAACACTTATTTTCATGCGTTTGTTCAGCGTATTTTGCCGTTCGGATTCTACCTGTTTTTATTAAGTGGTAATTTATTCGCTGCAAGCGCAAACCTGGTATGGGATGCCAGTCCGTCATCCAATATAGGTGGTTATATTGTGTCTTACGGTCAAAGCGGAAGCAATTACAATTCAAGCATTGATGTAGGTAACACGACTACTTATACAGTTACGGAATTACAAGAGGGTGTCATATACTATTTCGCGGTGAAGGCCTATGATTCGAGCCGAACCACCAAGAGTATTGATTCTAATCAGGTCAATTTAAAAGTGCCTGTTGCGTCTACATTAACGGTGGATTTTACTGCAAGTCAAACCATCGTTGCCGGCAATGTGTCGGTGACTTTTACGCCTGTCACAACTGGATCGGTTACCAGCTGGCAATGGAGTTTTGCCGGTTCATACACACCTTCCGTCAAAAACTCATCTAACCAAGTTGTTAATGTGAGCTATCCGATCGCAGGGACGTATCCCGTAAGTCTGACCGTAACCGGATCCAGCGGAAGCATCACCAAGACTTATCCAAGCCTGATTACCGTGACAGCGACTCCTTCTCCAGTTCTACGTTCAGTTCGATATCCTCTGACGATTACCAGTAAAAGCGGCTTGATGGCTGCTTATGGGTTTGAGGAAATCAGTGGCACGACTGTTGCCGATGCCTCAGGTAATGGTAACCATGGCGCTATTAGTAATGCTGTCAGAATCACCACCGGTCATAGTGGAAATGCACTGCGATTTAATGGCGCGAATGCTTGGGTCACGGTCAATGACAGCACCTCACTAAATCTTTTAACAGGCCTGACTCTTGAGGCATGGGTATATCCAAAGCTCTTGACCCATGGTGGTAAAGCTATAATTATTAAGGAAAAATATGGAGGTGAGGTCTATAGCCTTTATGCCAGCGAAGATGTCAATAGACCCACTTCTTATTTTAATGATGGAAACTACCAAGGTGTTGCCGGCCTCAATTCGTTGCCTTTGAATCAGTGGACTCACCTTGTAGCGACCTATGATGGGCGATATCAACGGCTTTATTTAAATGGCAAAGAAGTCGCCAATAGCAAACAGAATGGCCTGATTCAACAATCAACGAATGTGCTGCGCATTGGTGGCAACAGTCTTTGGTCTGAGTATTTCCAGGGCTATATCGATGAGGTTCGTATCTACAATCGAGCTTTGACTAGGGCGGAAGTCAACTACAACATGGCAACCGCAATAAGTGTTTCAAATCCGCCGCAACTTATCGCTGGTACCAAGACCTTGACGCCTTGGGTCAATTACAATCCGCAGGGAACTGCTGAGGCGTTCCAGATAGTTCCAGTGAAGTCTGGCGTACTAACCAGTGTGCAGGTTTATCTGGACGCCAGTTCAACCGCAACAGAGCTGGTTGCAGGTTTCTATAAAGATAATAAAAGTCACCCCGGGGTTCTAGTCGCTCAAGGCAAGTTAAGCAGGCTTAAGTCAGGTTCGTGGAACTCTGTACCCATTCCTGTAACTCCAGTAACCGTAGCACAACCTTATTGGATTGCAATACTGGGATCGAAAGGGCAAATCGGATTTCGTCGTGATCAAGCGGAATCGGGAATAGGCTTAAATGAAAAGAGCGCTTCAAATACCCTAACAAATATGCCTAGGCTATGGGTCACTGGTTCGTTATATCATGATGCCAAGATGTCTTTTTATGGAGCCGGGTATTGATCGGATAAATCACTGACTACTCAAACGTCATAGCAATTGAACTGCTCTTGGGCGCATAAGTATCAACACGAGTAAAAGCAGCGTCATTCCGGCTAGGATGACGACTTGTGTAGATACCTATGCTCCTTAAGAGAGGTAGCCAACAATACAACACTTTCAAATTAGGTTAACGACATTAAATTTATGCAGTGGAGTACGAACCCAGGTTTGCACTCCACTGCATAATTAACTGATATTGAAACTGCTGTAACAAGGGATTAGACGGCAATGCCGTTAAGTGTAAGCATACAACTGGAGTAAAACCGCTTTAGCTGTTTTTACAGGCAATAGCTGAAGCGATGGCACTCCAGTTTTTTAAACAACTTTCGCTTAACTTGACGGCATTAAATTTAACAGGCAGTTAATTTGTAAAAAATGATATTGCTTATAAATAAAAGCAAAATCTCACCGCTTAAATATCTCCATAAAGATCAGAGTGGTATCCACGCGTTAAATTTAGATGGGAATGCAGTTATGAATAGTAAAATCAACTTACGCGGTTCGCACATCGGCGCGGGCTTTTTGGCCGTTTTAGGTTGCTTGTCGTGGCAAACAGCAGCTGCGAGTAACGGGAAAGGTATCTACAATTGGCTTTACGATCGGCCGGAATGGATTTTGGCACTCGTACTAGCCGTCATGTTTGCCGGATTATCATTACTTGCTCTGGCTGTATACCCTCGTTGGCAAGAGCTTAAGAAATTCAAGCCTCGGGCGCTTTATTCGGCAATTTTTGGCGGCGCAGTGCTGGGGATCGTTATCGCCCTGTTAATCGCTGGCTCATGGAAAAGTTATATACTTAACTACCTGACGCCACCCTCGGCAGGCGGGGCAAGCGTAAAACTGGCATGGGATGCCAGTCCGTCATCCAATGTTACTGGTTATATAGTCGCTTATGGTCAAAGTAGCGGCTCTTATGCCGCAAACATAGATGTAGGCAACGTGACTACTTATACAGTGCCGGGATTACAAGAAGGTTCTACCTACTATTTCGCGGCGAAGGCATACAATTCAGCTCGAACTATTGAAAGCTCCTATTCTAATGAAGTTAATTTAACAATACCCGTTGCGATAGCATTAACAGCAAATTTTACCGCGAGTACAACCAGCGGTATCGCGGGTTTGACGGTAAATTTCACGCCAGTCACAACGGGAAACGTTACCAGTTGGGCATGGGCTTTTCCCGGTTCAAACACACCTTCCGTTACTAACTCAACGGCTCAAGCTGTCAGCGTAATTTACCCAACTGCGGGGGCGTATTCTGTAAGCCTGACGGCAACCGGCCCCAGTGGAAGCGTCACCAAGACTTATCCAAATCTAATTGCCGTGACAGCAGCAACGGCTGATTTTACCGCGAGTACAGTCAACGGTGTCGCGAGTTTGGTGGTCAGTTTCACGCCTGTCACAACAGGGACATTTACGAATTGGACATGGGATTTTCCTGGAGCCTCCCCCCCTTCCGCTGTAAACTCAACAGCTCAAGCTGTCAGCGTAACCTACCCAGCCGCTGGATCGTATTCGGTGAGCCTGACGGTATCAGGGCCCAGCGGAAGTGTCACCAAAGCTTATCCCGATCTAATTACCGTGACGGCACCACCTGCAACTCCCCCGCCCGTTTCAGTCACCAGTTTGGTTGGACTGGTGGCCGCGTATGGTTTTGAGGAAATCAGTGGTGTAAGTATTGCAGATGCCTCAGGTAACGGTAATCTCGGCACCATTAAGGAAGCCGTCAGAATCACCACCGGTCAAAGCGGGAGAGCACTTAAATTTGATGGTAAGAATGACTGGATCACTGTCAATGACAGCGTCTCACTGGATATTTCAACAGGCATGACACTAGAGGCATGGGTATATCCCCAGTATTTGACCAGTCCCGGAAAAACTTTGATTTTTAAAGAAAAATCACAGGGCGAAGTTTATGCCCTTTATGCCAGAAAGGATACGAACTTGCCTGTTTCTTATTTTAATGATGGCAGTGGTTATCACGGAGTTTTTGGACTTAACGCATTGACGTTGAACCAATGGTTCCATCTGGTGGGAACCTATGATGGGCAATATCAGCGCCTTTATGTGAATGGCTCACAAGTTGCCCTGCAAGCACAGAGTAGCAGTATTCAACAATCCACGGGGGTATTACGAATCGGTGGAAACAGTATTTGGGGTGAGTATTTCAAGGGCTATATTGATGAGGTTCGTATCTACAATCGAGCATTGACCCCAACGGAAGTCAGTTACAACATGGTGACCGCAGTGAATGTTTCAAACCCGCCACAATTTATCATGGGAGATCAGACAGTAGAGCCTGGACTCGCTTATAAACCACAAGGCACTGCACAAGCATACCAAGCGAAACCCGAGAAGACCGGCGTAGTAACGACTGTACAGGTTTATCTGGATGCCGGTTCAACGGCTACAGAGCTGGTTGCCGGTATCTATAAAGACAGTAACGGCCATCCCGGGACTCTTGTCGCTCAAGGCAAGTTGAGCCTGCTTAAGTCGGGAGCATGGAGCTCCGTGCCCATTCCCGTAGTTCCTGTTACCGCTACACAACCTTATTGGATTGCAGTACTGGGATCGAAAGGGCAAATCGGATTCCGTAACATCACAGGGTCTGCAACAGGCTTGATTGAAACTAGCGCCTCAACCAGACTGACTACATTACCTGGTACTTGGACTCGATCTACCATTCAAGCCAATTCAGCTATGTCTGTGTTTGGACTTGGGTATTGATGGGTACGCTGAGTGTTTAAATGAGCAGTCCGATGAAAACTGGCCTCGCATTAAGCAAGGTCAGTTTTCATATATCGACTCCTACCTATAGAGCCCTGCTCTGATTAAGCGACATAAAATATATAGACCTAAGAACTATAACAAACAAATAGGTATAACAAAATGAATACAGTGAGAAAAATATTAGTTTTATTTGTGGCTTTATTGGCGGGTATCTTCGCCTCTGCTGCAGAGACCCACGCCGATTCTATCCTAGCCTCTAGTTGCTCTGCTTCAGATGTTTCTAACGCAATTGTCTCCGCCTCTGCGGGAGATACAGTCACAGTACCTTCTGGAACATGCACGTGGAGTAGTGGACTTTCACTGACCAAGCATATAAGCCTTATTGGTGGTTATGGAGGAACAACGACAATAACAGGGTCGATTACAATTGATCCAACAATTGATGCAAGTAACCTTTTATTACGGGTGAGCAATTTTACTTTTAATGGCGGTGGGGCAACAATAATGATGTTTGGGACATGGAGTAAATCATACAGTCCAGGGTTTGATATGATGACAAATATTAGAATAGATCATATTAAATTTCAAAACTTCTATCCTGGAATGGCTATTTGGAATACAGGAACATTCTATGGCGTTGTAGACAATAACCAGTTTGGTACCCCTGCAAATCCGTGTGGTTACTGTATGTGGTTTCAACCCAATGGATCGGATGCACAAGCTCATAATTATTTTGGCATTTCGCCACAAAATATATTTGAGCCGGGTAGCGAGAAATTTATTTATTTTGAGGATAATATTTTTTATGTTGGCCACGATATTTCCCGTGTGGTAGTTCATCAGTATGGTTCTCGTGGAGCATATCGTTATAACACGATTTATGCTCCTTCAACTGATGGACTCTTTGAATTACATGGACACCAAGGAGGTATGCCTGCCACATTCGGAACTGAGATTTATGGGAATAGAGTCGAAGGGAGTAACAGCGGTTTTTTTAGGGCCCGTTCAGGAAAATCCTTTGCCTACTACAACAGCGTAAACAATGCCGTCCCTGATTTTAATAGCTATTGGGGATCAATGAATACCTGTCCGACGCTTGCTCCATATCTTCAGATAGAGCATGACTCCTATTTCTGGAACAATCGAAGTGGGTATACAGGAGCGACGCAAACATGGAGTAATTCTGGCGGCGTACAAGGAGCATGTGCCGGACTGTCAAATATACCACAAGCTGGCAGAGATTTCTTTACTGATAGCACAACCCCTGGGGTCACATCTGGCTTATTAGCAAACCGTCCTGCTTCCTGTAGTATCGGGCAGGGATATTGGGCGACCAATCAATCAACCACTGATTTAACTGGTTTTGTTGGCGATATCAATACTTACCCATCAAGACAGTCAATTGTAGGCACTCTTTATAAATGCACGGCGCTGAATACTTGGACTTCATTCTATCAGCCTTACACCTATCCTCACCCGTTGACAACCGGAAGTAGCCCAAGTACTCAGATACTACCACCGACAAATGTGCAGATAATCCAATAAAGCAAGGATAGACAAAAACGCTCTAGGAGCCTGTCTGACTAAGGGTTTGAATAAAAACAATGAGTTAAAAATTTGTTGAAGGCTATCCATTAATTCTATCGTCAAAGACGTGTAATTATTATGAAATTCGATAACCGTTAAAACAAAAATCGTTTTTATTCAGATAACTATAAGTCAAACAGACTCCTCTAGTACAGCGCACCGCAAATAAAACGAACAATTATTTTCAATAAGTCATTAATTTTGCACATGTTAATTATCTGTGTAATTAACGGCGCGTTGTACTAAGAGCTATTAAGAAGCCACCTATATGTAGGTGGCTTTTATGGTGTCTCAGGCTTTATGTATAGGGATTTCACTCATTTTGATGTTAATCAGTCAGTCGTACTATACTGATTTAACAAGTGTGTATAAAAAAGCTAAGGGTTATATCTTTACTTGGCAGTGATGCAAAAGATAATTAAGTTGATATTTTAATTCCTTCAACTGGTGAAATATTCCTACATTCAACAAAAGCCCTGTGACTTTATCCCGAATATCAAACGGGGGATTAATAGGCCACTCCAGCAAATCCGGCCACATATTTCTGATTATCTCTCTGAACAATACACACGGAGTTTCTTGATAGTTTTTATACTTTTCATCTACGCCCAAAAATATCTCACATAACATATGGCTGTCGTATGGGTCTACTTTCTCAATCGCAATACAAGATTCTGAATTTCTGACGGCTCCCCAATTCCCCAATCTTTGTTCCCAGTAGAAGAGGTCTAAGACGTTTATTCCAGACTCTCTGGCTACGGGAAGGATATCAGCCATTATTTTTTCGCATTGTTTGATTACATAGTGACATTTTTTGTACTTTAGTAAGTAGGCCATACGGTAGGCATTCAAATTCTTCGGTTCCTTACCATAAAAATTGCGGCCTATTTCACCAACCCCCAAGATGCAAGTTTTATCATCATGGTTCTTAAAAAATACGTTGTAAATAGCTGGCAGAAGACACTCTGTTGCAAGGAATGTATTGTTAAAAAAAACCTTTCTAAATTCATCATCAACATCAGTTGGGACTTCTTGCACATGAAATGGAATCTCAAGACTATTTAACATTGATTGAGGTACGTAAATGTCGGGGTGATCAAAACCCAAGCCACTGTTATTAACAAAGTGATACATCTTATTTTGAATGCCCCTGGATGCTGCCAGCAGCGTTCGACTATCTGTTCCCGCCGTCACAGCCATGATAACTGAGTGGCGATGAACTATAGCTTTCATAATACCCTGCAGGAACTTGCAACTCCTTGATACTGCTTCTGCCAGAGGCAATGGTTTAATTGGTTCATTCGGCCAATAACGGCGCACTTCATGGTTAGTAATATCGAAATAATGATTTGGCAATAAGTGTTTAACACTTTCAAAGTATGTTTCGTCGCCAATCCATCTTGAATCCCATAAATGATTTTTGTAAAAATCCAACAGGTCGGGATTACTTGTCGGTTGGATTTCTGGATTTGAAAATTTGGTTATCAGGTTTGGCTGGGATCCACACACAATCTGGTTAGGCATTGTACAGTAATATATTTCTCTCAAGGCTCTAGCGTCATGGAGAATAATAGTATTATTATTATCTTTAAATAGAAGTGCAAACGTTCCTGCATATCGTTTGATATATGAAATAAAGCATTGCATATTTTTTGAATTGACCAGAATATCCTTTAGAATTTCGAGATTATTCTTTTCAGGTTCCTCTGAATCATAAAGATCACCAAGTAATACAATGGTTTTTGCCGAATCTCTTACTTCATTGACCTCAAGATCAGAATGAACGTAAAGATAATACTGATCTATCCGCAAACAGTTCCAATCAGTAAGCTTTATGATTTCGGCTTCAGTTAAAAGAAATTGGCGTCGAAATTGAAGTTTTTGGTACATATTTTATCCTCTATATAGCCCTGATTATATGACCCAAGGTTCATAATATCTTATTGCCCTCGGTTCGCTCATTTTTTAAAGTTCAGTAGATTCAGTTTGTTACAATGGAGTGATGTGATGTTTTTTAGCAACACAGCCAAAAATAATCATATTGTTATAAAAATGAGCAAACCAATGGTTATTAATTGAACAACAAATTAATTTGAATATGAAACTTGCTATTATTTAAAAAGATGAATGAAATTACCTTCACAGTCTGTACTTAATGAACATCTCTCAAAGCACTCTATTTATTTATCCAAATTTTTACTCACCAAGCCAAAAATGAATCATTTAAGCAATTTGAAGTACCTATTATGTTCAAAGCGGATTTATCACGATCTAATCGCCGTTAAAAAACCATCCGAATCAGCCGCTTAATAAAAATAACAGCATCGTAATTTCCATAAACCCTAGCTCTAAAAACACATTCGGGTGTTGATGCGCTTGTCAACTCTCGATGTAATAGATAAGGGTTTGAGTCGGTATTGTTAAAACCAGATGCTGTGATCAACGCTCCTTTGTACCCCGCCTCACTCAGTATCTCGATAATATCAATCTCTGGGTTGTGATGTACCCCAAACGGATAGGCAAAGTATTCAATCTTTCTACCAGTTATTTTTTCCAATCTCATCTTATCCTCTGTAATTTCGTATCTCAATTGAACATTATCTCGAAATTCTTCGATAATACAGTGGGTTAGAGTATGTCCTCCGACCATAAATCCCTCATCTACGATCCTACTAACGTCTTCAGCATTCAAACAACCCGTTATTCTTTTCAGTTCCGGTGTTATCAGCAGGTTAGTGCGCATAAAATCGAGTTCATCTTCCTTCGAAAGCCCAACAAAACCCGAAGACACGAAAAACATCGCCGGTAATTTCAGTTTTTTTAGAATGGGTACCGCAGTAGTGATCCAGCTCTTATATCCATCATCGAAGGTAATAACTACATTAATTTTATCCAAAGATAATTTACCAGAGAAAAAGTCTTCAAGGCTCACTACATTGGTACTTCGTTTGAGGAAATGAAGGTTAGCTTCGAAACGCCCTATGTACTCAGGCAGAATGTCGTGAAACATTACAAATCTTGATAAAGGTGTACGCTGAAACCGGAGAACCCAGTTTCTGAATTTGGAATAACCCAAGTAATAAAGTAATAAAATTAAGATTTCTTGTCTATAAATTGGCATAATTTTGAATTTTGAGTTGTTGACATAGCATGTATCTTTGTCCTTGGTGGTTTTATAGGCAATCTCCTGCTGCGAGATGTTACCATTTTCGTGGGATAATTTGAGGTTGAGGAATTACTCGTCACAGAAAGAATAGGTATTACAGAGGAAACGGCTAAAAATAGGAGAATTGCCGGCAATTGGGTCGTAAAAGAACTTAACGACGACTCAGTATAATTATGAATGGTTGTCATTACCAAAAAACAAATCCAGAGACATGCCCAATCGAAGTCGTGGCGTAATTCTCTTTGTGCTTTTCGACAGGATGACAGCAGAAAAATTAAAATAAGCAATAGACCTATTAAACCATGATCCAGCAGGACCTCAAAATAACCACTGTGTGCTTCACCGATCTCATGTATACCACGTCTAGTCTCTGTCCAATAACTCGCAAAGCCATATCCGAAAAAAGGTCTCTGCATTATATCTGGCAGTAATCCCGCCCAAATTTCAGTTCGTCCGGTTAGGGTGTCATCCCTTCCTAACTCCGAAGATGCACTTTTTATAAGTGCCCCGCCCAAGAAAGGCTGAAGAGTTCCTAAAGAAAAAATTACAGTTAGGAATACCATTAATGTATTCGCACCCGGAAATATTTGATTTTTTTTTGTCCACAACAGACCAACAAATATTAGTAATCCTGCACTAAAAGAGATAAGTGCAGTTGCCGAATACTGACCTCCAGGACCGCTCAACATAAAAAGAGTAAGGATAAGTACGGACAAATCTGCGAGCTTTTGGCGCTTGTCAACAGGAATATCTTTTCGGTGCCATCTCCGGACGAACGTCCAGACTAGGAAAAAGGCAGCAATCATACATAACCGGCCAAGACCATTCTTTTGCAACGTGACACCTATCCACATTTGTCCGCCGTTCCATCGGTACTGAATACCATATTCAGGAAAGTATTTAATGAGGATTATTGAAAAAGGAATGAGTATATATATATTTCTTTTCAATAGACTTAGCATTGCTTGGCGCGGCTCTTTTTCAGAGAGAACCAGTAACGCCATAACCACAGCAATCACTTCTCGTGTCCAACGTTTGAAAGTAATGAATGGGATTTCAGACCAGAATACACTCAGAAGGGTGTATCCTATCAGCAACATAAGCGGGATATTCTCTTTAATGGTGCGAGAAAGATTTATTCTTCTCGATGTCAGAATACATACACCCAAACAGAAAACTGAAATAAGAAAAATTTGATCCAATGGGCTTCCTTCATCACGGTCGCCTGATCCAAACCAAATACTCAAAGGCTTGCCTGCGATCACGAGCATCCAAGCTGTCGGTATCCACAAGACCCAGGACACGTTAGGCGTTTGTTTGCGTTCAAGCCTCAGTAGCAAAAACACATAGATTACACAGATAAATAGTGCGAGTTTTGGCGGCATGGGTATCTTTTCTTGGCTAATCAGGTAAACGACAGGGTTGTTTGATTTGCACGAAGATAACATCCATTATCTTCGTGGTTAGAAGTATTTCCCGATGTGACAACGGCAATGGCGTATTCTCGACGATTGAATCATAAAAAGACTCTATAAGTGATTTTAAAGCTGCGTCGTTTGGTAGGTGAAAGTCTTTCTGTATAAATTTGCCGACATTTCTACCAAAATTTGCCACGTATTGTTTGGCATACCCCAATGGCGGTACAAAATATCTCAAGTAGCTCTTGTAGTCATCATTTCCTATCTTAATAAGAATTTGATGATCATCATCGACAATCAACGAATTTTTCGAACCATATAGCCTAAATTGGTGAGGTACTGGTTTTATTTGGGAAGAGAAAGTAAAGTAAGCCGTTGTCGAGTCTTCATCACGGATAATAACTCTTACTTCATCAATAATATCATTCTGTCCTATGCTTTTTAGGAACGGACTAGTAAAACCATGTGCAATTACCACAGGATTATCGCCTGACAAGAACTCGGCTATCTTGCTGATGCCATGACTGATAATATTCTGCAAAAGCGAGCCCGGTAACTTCCTGGCCCAATGCTCACTGTCGCCCAAAAGGGCTTTTGCATAGCTGGCATCCCCAAAGTCATAGCAATAATGGCTTTCCATGTGAACCGGTTTCCCACCCAGATAGCCGCTATTAACTAATTCTCTCATTCGTACCATGACCGGTGTAAATTGAGCATTATGGCCGGCAATCACCTTAAGTCCTTTTTGATTCGCAAGCCCAATTAACGCTTCGGCCTCTGCGGTGTTTAAGGTGAACGGCTTTTCAATGTAAACATTGCAACCTGCTTCCAGAGCTGCTTTACCTAAGAAAAAATGACTGGCTGGCGGTGTGGTTATGTGAACAACGTCAATCTTGACGGTCTCAAACATCTCGCGCTCACTGGTAAAGTAATGCTCAATACCCAATCTTTCAGACAGTTGCCTGGCCATTAATAATTCGCTATCGCATACAGCAAGGATTGTAGCACCGGTAATCCTTTGAATTTGCGCCGCATGTTGATCAGCCATTTTTCCACAACCAATGATGGCAACGTTGAGCATCATTTTTTTGTCTCCATTTCTTTCATATAAGTAAAAAACTGCTCCAAGCCATCTTTCATCGAAACCTTGGGATGCCATCCCAATAGTTGTTTCGCCTTTTGGTTAGAATAGGTGTTACCTTTCCAATAAACTGCACATGTCCTACGATTGAAGACGGGAGGCAGTTGTCCCTCCGACCATTTGGAATATCGCTCCCAAAAAGAGCAGAAAAAATACCAGATACCATAAGGGACGGGGATGGAAATGAACTGACGTACTTTTTGCTTATAAAGACGCAGGAATTCTCTGCTTGTAGGGAGATCATCATCAGTAATAATAAACTCCTGGCCTTCTATACCACTTTTCAGCCCCGCCAAGACAATAGCTTCGGCACAATTATCGATATACGTTAATGGAATGGTATTATTCAATCCCAAGTGAAGAAATACACCAAAAGTACCGCTACCTATCCTGTCGGTAATTTTAACTTTACCGGGGCCGAAGACTACGCTGGGCCGGACGATAACATAAGGTAAACTATGTTTTTCGGCATATACAAGCACAATTTCATCTTGCTTTGTTTTTCCGTAGGTATAAGGCTCATGTCTTTCGATCATTTTGCTATCTATCTCAGAACACTCATCCAGTAATCCACCTCGCGGAATGTGC
Organism: uncultured Methylococcaceae bacterium; assembly: GCA_903903365.1. GTDB lineage: Bacteria > Pseudomonadota > Gammaproteobacteria > Methylococcales > Methylomonadaceae > Methylobacter_C. The sequence goes on along the minus strand of CAIUYS010000614.1, from coordinate 10,204 downwards.
TCATTGCTATAAACGGCAATAGAGCTGATATTTACAAAGCGTTTTAATGTGGACTCTTTTATCACTGCGTCAAGGAGATTCCTGGTCGTCACTACAGAATTAAGGAAACAACCGGCATACGATTTTTCAACGCCAGCGGCTAAATGATAGACGATGGCAACTCCTTTCACAGCACGCATGCAATCTTCAGTAGAAAGCAAATTTCCTTTAAAGATTTCCACATCAACATCAACGAATTCTTGAGCCAGATTTTCAAGATGTGTTGATTTTCCTGTCGATCGGGTAAGGCAGCGTATTTTTTTGTATCCAAAAGATAACAGTGTACGAACAACCATTAAACCGACATAGCCGTTGGCACCTGTCACCAGAATAGTTTCTGATGAGCTGATAATAAACCCATTACTCAACAACTGTGTTGCATCATTCTTTGAAAACGTTTTATTATCGACACTAATTGCTGACATATTTCTCTCTAACCAAATTGATACCCAAAAATGCCAACACTTTTCCCAGGTGATCACATAGCTTAATCAGATATTGCATAAAAATGTGCTGCCCACAAATAGCCAATAATGGAAGACTGGCTGTATAGGCGATGATAGCGATAACTGATTTTAAAATACTTAGCACACCAGTCCCCGGTGTATTCAATGCCATCTTTCCTCTGAGCAAGGCTCTTTTTAAAAGAACCGTTCTTTTCCAACGATTCGATGGTACTGTTTCATACACTGCGGCTTCGTTGCACCAGATAAAAGTATGTCCTTTTTCGATCAATCGCCTGAATAGATCACGGTCTTCTCCGCCGCTGCCAAATGCCGGATCAAACCACTTTTGATCATCTCGAAAAAGTTCTCTTTTTAATAGCACATTACCTGTTCGAGTATTTGTCCACGCTAATACATGCCCTGTAGGATGAGATGGCCTGTCAAAGTAGTTGCCCTTCAAAACCCACTGTGGTGGCGCCTGTTCAAATTGGGGTAATACCGGTGCCAAAATGCCATCACAGTGATAGTTAGTTAGCGCTTTATAAAGCCTGAGCAACCAGCTTTCCGGTGGAATCTCATCGTCGTCAATAAATGCCACGAAGTTTCCTTGTGAATTTGCCAGTGCCCTATTTCTTGCCAGAGCGATATTTTGTTCAGGTTCGACATCGTAGCAAACAGAAATTCTGGATTGCCGAGCAAAAGATTCTACAATTGATCGCGTAGATTCCGACTTGTCGTTATCCACAATTACCACAGAGAATTCAAAAAAGCCCTCAGTATCCTGCTGCTCAAGTGCTGATAATAATCGTTCCAGCAATATCGGTCTTCGATAAGTGCAGATGCACACAGATATCTGTTGTTTTTGAGGCATCACTGATCCTTGGAATGTATTAACAAGTTAGGCAGCACGCAGAAAATACCCCCCCAGGATACACCTAGTTCCCACGCTCCAGCGTGGGAACGATAGTTGGGTATTTATTGCGAGCCACCTTACATCGAAAAAAAGCTATCTATCATAGGTTTTATATCCAATTAATTTTTATACTCAAAATTATTATTTTTACTTCATCTCACTTCTGACATTTGTGATACATGTTATTGAAAGTTGAAATCCGGATGTCATTTTTTTTCAAATACACAAGAAAAGATTCAACAGTCTCATAGTCGAGCAAGTCTTTTGTATGCCCTATTGCAACGATCGGCCTATATCGATTGGGGTCTTTTTGATCTTCAAGGATGATTGTGTCTATCATTCCTGTAAGTTCGTCTAAGGTCATTCTGCAAAAGTCCAGTTTCAAGGGATACCTGAAACGAAGAAAGTCGATGAGCCGTTCTATTCGTTTTAGCCACGGACTGCTTTTTCTATTGGAAGAACCTTCTTTACCTTTTAGCCCCACTCTCTTTATAGTGAGCATCTTCCAGAAAGGCACCATCTTTGTGTATGTTGGGATTTCAAGTAGAATCCCGTTGGCATCCGGAATATCGACATGTTCGGAAAAAGTCCAATAGTAGTCATTGCTGATGGCGTTACGATAATCCAATCCATGCCGCCTTTGTAACCCACCCTTAAACACGGATGAATCTAATTTAATGCCTTTCTCAGCTAATACTTTAGCTGCGAGAGCAGTAGGTTGCATTAGCCAATTACCCGCTCGAAACGAGAGTGGTGTGAAATCAGGTTGGCGCAGTACTTTACGCAAATATCCGATAGATCTATCTACAATCTCGACTATGCGCTCTCGCGGCAAGGAACAAAGGTTATACTCACTATCATCAAGTAGCCATTGTCCATCCTGATGCAGCGCCTTATACCACTGTGGATGCAAGTGCAGTCCTATTTCAAAGCCTTCGGCATAAAACATTTGTATTTGGTTTTTTACGTCATCAATAGCCGTGTCGGTTTCTTTAGCTTCGATTAATTCCAACTCAGCCGTTTCAATAAAAGCTACAAATCTACAATCTGCTTTTTTGAAGATGTTTCTAAGTTTTTCAGCCGGATCAAATACAAGCACCTTTAGAGACCCTTTCCCGTCTCCATATATTTCGTAGTCGATGGTAAAGATACATTCAATCATAGTTCAAAATTGTTCATTAGGTACTGTATTTTTAAAGTTTTCATCTGTACTCGATAATATTTGCAATGCTTTATTAGTACAATACGCAATCCTGTGTAGTTCCGATTGCTTTAATGTTGAGTAGCAGGGAAGAACCAGTATCCGCATTGCAATTTGTTCTGCTATCGGGCAGTCACCTTTATATTCATAATAGGTGCTGGCAATCTCAGAGATATCTTTGTAAGGTTGTATTGTTCCTATTCTCATTCCGAGTAAATAAGCGGCAAGAGTATCCCGGTCACTCTGTGAACGAAGTAGTATCGGATAAAGGTAGCGATTATAAAATACATCTGGCTTTTCATGACATACAGTACTAGAGGATAGAATAAGCGACTCTGTGTAATAATCAGCATTAGCTCTCTGTTTAGCTATCAGATAATTTATTGTTGCAAGGCGATCTGTAGTAATTGCAATATCCGATTTAAACATTTGGCTCGTAACAAGCGGTGTTTTTTCCAAGAAATTTGTAGATTTGTTATACATGAACCAAAGGCGATTGCCTATGAGTCCCCAGAGAGGCTTACTTCGCAATATTGACCTCAGGTAGGTTTTAATAACATGTACGCAATCCTCCATATGACTGGGTACAGGCAATACAGAGACTAATCGGGCGAGCTCCGAGAAAAGTTTGTCATTATTTGAATACAGCGCTCCTCCCTCACCAACAGAAAGATATTTTCCTGATCGAAAGCTGAACACGGCAACATTGCCAAACGTCCCTGCCATCCGCCCATTTAAGGAACTCCCAAGTGATTGAGCACAATCTTCGATAATCGGTTTTCCTTGTGCAGCCTCTAGTATTCTTGGCATGTCACATACATGCCCAAACATGTGGACGGCTATAACCGCATCAATCTGAGATATTTTTGCGAGTAAGTCATCGGCAGACATGCAATATGTGTCAGGATCAACATCGATAAAACGTACTGTACAACCGGCGGCCTTTATAGCTTTAAAAACAACCGGGCAAGAATAGAGTGAAGTTCCTACGCACGCTCCTGGCGGTAAGCCGAGGGCTTTAATAGCAATGACTATAGCGGCTCGTGCCGACCTTACCGGAATACAATTACCAATTCCTTCTATTTTTAAAATCCCATTCGGCTTCCTCTTACGCAATGTAGCGGTTAAGCCATGAGAAATATCGCTAATTTTGTAATTCCAGTACTCTGTAGGCAGAAGTCCCAACATGAAAAAACTCTCTTGGTGAAATGAGTAAAAGTTAAATAAGTAAATTAAGACAGAGCGTCTGTAAAAAAAAGAGTGGAACAACACATACCATAGGAGCTAGCCGAACATATTCCAATGTATGGTGTTACTCTCCAAATCCTGCCGAGCTCTGCGTTGCTTGCCAAATACGAACTGAGCCAATGGTTTCGATACTCTTGAAAAAATCAGATGAGTCCAAAAGATGTCCTTCTTTTGCGTTGTAGTAAACGAAGAAAATTTCGCGGGGATTTCGTGAGAAGGACTCATGGATATTTAAGACCATCCGAGCCATAAGTGTTGCATCAAAAGGGTTGCAGAAATAGCAGACCAGACAGTCATCAGGCAACGGGTAAGCCACCGCATCAGCACACAGCAGCTCCACATCGCCACACCTGGATATCTGGCTACAGAAACGTTTAAGATTATCCTGTGCAATGGCATGGAGTTCTTTGGAGAGCTCCACCCCAACGATTTTCTTGAATGGGAACTCCTTAGCCAACAAAACAGCTCTGCCTTTACCCGAACCGAAATCGATGAAGATAAAGCGTCTGTGATCGATTGATAGGGTTCCGATAGCTTTCCGAAAAAGTTCTGAGTCACTTCCTCTATAAGATACAGCATGGACTTGGTTCGGATGGTTGATGCTTAACTCCGTCGGATGGATAAAACCTGCAGTATCGACACCGTATTGCAGATCGAATTCCGCAGCTCGTTTCTCCCTCATACTAATTTCCCTGCGTATTGACGGTCGTAAGTTGTTTGCGAGTACAGCAATTCTTTCTGCTGTTACTAAAAACAGACCTATAATTCCATGCCGCTTTATAGCACGCCTAAACTTGACAATAAAGTTACTTAAAATTCTTATGAATCTTCTCATGTCTCATTGATCCTGTAATTTCTATTTATATTCGGAAGATTTAAGACGGCAATATTTACCCCTAAGGACGCTATTAATTTGTGCTTAATTATTGCTCTGAAAGAAAGTAATACGGAAAGAAAATAAAGAGCTGAAGAAATAATTAACTATAGTCTTTCAGAAATTAAACTCCCACTACACGAAAATTTAACTCACACGGATAACATCCCTCAAATAGATCCGTTAGTATCAAAATTATTTATCTAAAAATCTATAATAACCTCTCAAGAGGCATAGAACTCGTCAGCCAAGCCGCTACAGCTTTCTAGCTTATGACGTTCCGCATCAACAATATCCCCACCACTACGCAGTCGCGCTGCGGCAGAATATAAAAGATATTTAAATGGATGCAGACAGTATTTCCACATATATCCCTGTTTAAGTGTTGTTCCGTAGCGCTTTTTAAATGAATTAAGCTCATACTGCTTTGAGCCTTTTTCTGGATCAATTCTTGCCCCAACAAAGTCATAGTAATTTATACCAATCTTTTTGAAGTGACAGATTGCCTCCCAGTAAAGGAGTTTGTTGGCCCCCTGATTTTGATTTGCAATGTTTCCGGCATATATGGCATAGGCGCAATAATCACTAAAAGCAAAGACAACATAGCTTTGGGCAATTCCTTGGTGATCGGCAGTCATGATCAACGTGTTTTCACCCAATCCAGATACAAAATGGGTAAAAGATTCTTTGCCCATGAATGGCAGTCCCGATCTTTTGAAAGTATCTGATATTAGGACGTATGCGGCATCAAGATGCTCAAGTCCACTTCTGATAGTGACTCCATTTTTTTTTGCAGAATTAATATTCTGCCGCATTACCCTGTCAATGTTACGCCAAAGAACCTCTTCTGGCGGGCGTAAGTCTATGATATAACTGCCGTAGGGAGCGGCATCAGCCCCATCAGGAAAAGTACGAAAGATCGTGTTCGTAGTCGCGGGAATAATAATATCTGCACCAGTCGATCTAAAATAATCTATCACGCTATTTAAAAATAATTTTTCATCACTTATGGCAAAGTTATCACCTAGCGGAATAGTTTCTACCCGGAATCGAACCAGACGAAAATTTAGTTTTTGAATAATAGTATAAGGCAAAATACACCGAATCTCGCCTGTATTATCAATGCCGCCAAGCCAGCCGTATTCGTCACCAACTGACTTTAAAAAAGATTCAGAGGCAAAAATGGGAAGCTGCGAATGCCAGTTAATCTCAATAGGTATTGCTTTAATAGCATTGCTTTGTATCGATAATATAGGCGCATTTGATCTCACCACAGGACGATTATTTAGTAAACTCATGGCTTTCCAGTTATTAAAAAATACTACGTTATTTATTGCGCTGCCCTATTAGACCAAAGCCATTTTTATAATAAGCTTCTAACCACTGCATCTGTTCTTTTCTTCTGAATTTTACAAATTCTACCGAGACCGGCCTGGGAGAGCGCTTAAGCATTGCCCATACATAACCAGTAAGCAAAAGACTACCTCCAAGAATAAGTGGCTTTCTAGTCATTTGGTAGGCTGATCGGAATAGCTGCCATAGCGGGTGTACTCCCATTTGATAATCGCCATAGCCACTTTTAAGCGTTGCAAGTACAACATTTGCTTTCGCTGAGCCCATTTGACGGTGATGCATGCAAAACTTTTCAGTAAAAGTTTCTGTCTTCCAACCTTTCATTCTTGCGGTTACCACTGCTGTGAGATCAATTGCGCCTGCTTTAATCGGGACATAGCCACCAATAGATTCAAAACACTCCCGCCTAAACAACTGGCAAGCGCCTGATACATGCTCTTTTCTGGAGAAACGATAATCGTACTGAGTTGTTCCTTCTCTGAAGGGTGTTCCGGCAACGCCCAATTTATCGTTCTTGGCAAATTGTCCAAGCAGAAATTCAAAGTACTCAGGATCAAAGGATATATCGGCATCCAGGCTGCCTATGATATCGTACTTAAGTACCTGCACTCTTTCATAACCTGCGTTAAAAGCATGCACCTTGCCGGCAAAATGTCTCTCTGTACGCTCAGGCATCCGCACCAGTTCTATCCATTTATATTTTGCCGTATATTCTTTAACAATGTCGTCAGTTCTGTCTGTTGATCCATCGCTAACGATTACCCATTTGATAGGCAATACGGTTTGTGCAACTACAGATTCGATGGTCTGCCCGATAAATGCTTCTTCGTTCCGTGCCGGTGTAATCAAAACATATTCTATCGGGTCGGTATTATCGACTCTACTCTGTACTAATTCTGCTATTGCTATGTTCATTTTTTGATCTCCTAATCAAGAACTTGAACCGATACGGACGTTCGCCAACTGTTCTTCATCAAGCTCGTTCAGCAGCGAAGAAAGAGCCAGAAGCATCCAGGCCTGTGACCATCGCATATAAGATATCTTATTTGTGCCGAATGATAGCTTCTGATAATAAAAGTACCCTCGCTCATCCCTCATTTGCTTCAAAGCCCAATTAAAAATAGTGTAGATCAAGCTGAGATTATTACCATCAAGATCCTTGAAATTCAGTAGCGTAATGATGCTTTGCGCTACGCTATGTATGTCAATTGGAAATGTGCGATTATGAAAATATTTAGGAGCACCATCATCCCTGAAAAAGTGATCTCGATAGAATTCAAATCCGAGACGAATAGGGGAAGCAAATTCCGGTGTTTCTGCATATTGGGCAATTGATCGTAAAGCACACAAGTTGTATCCTGTATGAAAATTGTCTACCCAACGTTGAGTGGAGGACTCACCGTAATCCCATGAGCCATCACTATTCTGCTTGGACACAGAGTATCGGGTGACTCTCAATGCCGCTTCAAGGAATTTTTTCTCCCCTGTCAGTTTGAAGACCCGGCAAAGTAGAGCCGCGCCCAGAAAGTTTGCATTATGTACTGGCGTTCGTAAAGATGGCAGCGGATAAGCAAAACTGCTGCTACCATCGTCCCTTGTCCAGTAAAGCTCATTTAGAATATATTCTGCAGCACTGGTTGCCATTTTGAGGCAGTTGTTTTCGCGGTTTAATTCGTACACATCTAACAGTGCATTGGCTACGAAAACCGTACAAACAAGATTCGGAGAGCCTCTGGATACCAATATAGTCCTCGTCTGCCATGGAAAACTATAACCCCAACACCAGTAGGAACTGTCTTGTGATCGCTGGGCAATTAGCTTGTCAATCATTGTTGTAATAAGGTCTTCCTGTGCGAGGAGTCCAAGCTTTGAAAGTTTGACGAACGCCATAAGAAATAATGCTATCGCTTTAGGGTTCTGTGTTTTAGGTACCAGTAACAATGGTCTTATATTAACCGGACTTCTCTTCAATGCTTGGGTTAGTATAAGCTGAGGAATCCTGGAATTGAGGAAAGGAAAAACATTAAATATCCGGCTATTAAGCGCATCATAAGGATCATAACCTGCCCAGTCATTTTTTTGACAATAATCAAACAGCTTCTGTGTTACAACTATTGGGCCTTCCAAGATAAATCCTCCAGTAATGCAAAAAAAGATTATTTATAAAAATCGGATTTCCAACTTAAGTTGTTTGAATGTCTTTCTTAAGACGTAACCTATCAATTACCATTTTTTCCCTATAAACAACATTTCATCCCACATGACAACAGTGGAGAATCTCATTTTTCGTAGCGAAGTCATCACCCTATCAGCGGATTTCTGTCCAAATAAGCCTGCCAAAAGACTAGCTTTCCAATTAAGAATAGGTGGGATTAATTCTCCACCCAATTCAAATGCCAATACATTAATTTCTCCAAGTAACTCGGGTTTTTCGGCAAGAAAAAATCGCAAATACATCTGCAAAAGTGCTACGCTAGTACTTCTCGTTCTTTCACTGTCTTCAAAAAGCAATAGATGTTGAATGCAAAGTTTTAATGACAAGAGCAAAGACTGAACACCTCTTTCAGAAGTATCCCGGCTTAACTGTGAAAATCCTGTATTACGATAATAGGATTGTGCCGTGCTTACAAAATGTACAAGTTCACTCGCTAGCACAACACGAGAGATATATTCCCCATCATCATTCAAAGACAGTCTTTCATCCCAAAGACCTGCTTCTTCGGTGAGCTTTCGACTTATCAGCCATGCGGCTGGAACCATCCAAGCTGTACCATCAGTAAAATTTTCTGTTATCCAGTCCATAGGCGATAAGTCTCGCCATATTCCATTTGGGTTAAATCTTGCTTTGCCTGTACGATAATGAAACACCCCATAAGCTGATGAAAGTAGCTGTAAGTTTTTATACCCCAAATCAGCCATTTCCATTTGCCTGGAAATCTTGTCTGGTGCCAATAGATCGTCTGCATCAAGCCATTGAATATAATCCCCCTGTGCAAATGACAATGCTTTATTTCTGGCTGTGCTGGCACCGCTATTTTCCTGCGTAACTACCTTAACATATTTTGATTCAAAGCTTTTTGCTAGGGAAAGTGTGTTGTCAGTTGATCCATCATTAACTATTATTATTTCCTTTTTAGACCAGTTTTGAGAGATCGCAGATTGGATGGTGTCTCCGATCCATTTTTCTGCATTATAAGCTGGTATTAAAATTGAAACTAACTCTGGCACATTACACCTCTAACTTAATATGAATTATCGCTTTTAACCGAAAATACCATTTTCCTAGGAGTTTATTTGACTTATAACTATATGAATAAAAATGATTTTATTTTTAACGGTTATTGAATTTTATAATAGTTACATATCTATGCAATACCTTCGCAAAACGAAAAAGCTAATGCGACAGCTCCAAGGTATGAATATTAAGAGTATGCTGGTTCTGAAAATCATTTCCATAGTCAGCAAATACAAGCACTGGATTAAAAACTGTTTGGCATTTTTGCCAAGTGAGTTTTTAATCGACAACCAAATTATCAATACCACAAAGATCGGCAGAACTCACGTCAGGGCTGTCTTACTTTTGGTGAACGTATTGATCTATGACGTTAGTATTAACGAAATTTGTCTTCTGCTAAATTACAACTCATTGTTTTTATTAGAACCATAAGTTAGCCAGATTCCTAGAGTTAGATTAACGCCTGTAGGAAAAATGAAAGGATATACTTTCCTAAAGAAGATATTGATTGGTCGAAGAAAATTGCTTGTTTATATGAATCTCTAGTGCTTGACTACAAAACAAAAAAGGCTCTACTACAAATAAGTAATCTGTTCCGTTTAAAGCCCCATTAATTTCAAAGTAACTCTCCATCTTGTCATCTAATCCAATAGAGTGTCTGGCGTCATCTTAATTGTCGAATATGCAATTCGGCTACCCACTAAAGATGAGATAAGAAATTTTATTCAACATCGTCATAATGACTGGAATGCCAGAATGACGGCATTTTTAACACTAACGAATCATCTTACTCTTTGTGTTGGCGGCCATCAACTTAACATGGGACAGACCAGGCAGGTTTTATAAACCTGCCTGGTCTAACTTCGGTATTTTTGTACTGACTAAAAGTGGCTAG
>CAIUYS010000613.1 GCA_903903365.1 uncultured Methylococcaceae bacterium | reverse complement strand
TGTAAGCATTGCTTTACTAAAATAGAGGGTGGGCGTTTGATTCATACCTTGCCATCCTCAGTTGAGGAAGCAGTCTGTGATTTTTCTTTAACACAAAAACAGGCTTATCAAAGCGCTTTTGAAGCAGATATTATCAATTTACTCGCCGGCCCCTTGGCCGAGGCCAATTATATTGCCCTGCGTGACAATGAACCGATTAATCCACGCCTGGTAAATTTTAATGCCCTGCATTATTATGGCGGCTCTGCTGATTTAGAGACCATCAACGACTATCTGGACTGTCTTATTACCAGTCAGTCGGGCCGGGAAAAAAAACTGACTGAGTTATTTTTGGCAGCCTTCAATTTTATAAGCGATAGATCGAATTGGCATGCCATTATGGCCTTAGCGGATTATATTTTAGCGGACAGTAAAAATATCATCGATTGTGAAGAAATAATGGCTGTACTTGATGATCACTATTTTATACACAGAAAAATACCTGGTGCTAATAATCGGCGTTAGATATATTCTCGCGCACCAAACAATGCGGTGCCAATCCGGACAATAGTCGCACCTTCTGCAATCGCGGCGTTTAAGTCATCACTCATCCCAAATGAATAGGTATCCAGTTCGGGATTGTTCAATTTTGCAACCGTTTCATAAAGCGTTTTATAAGGTTGACGTTGCAAGTCAAAATCCTCTTCAGGCATGGGAACCGCCATCACACCACGCAACGCAATGTTAGGCAGTGCCGCCACAAGTTCACACAGTGGCGGTAATTCATTCAGGGTAATGCCTGACTTGCTTTGTTCGCCGCTGATATTAACTTGCAGACAGATGTTTAATGGCGGTAAGCTAACGGGGCGTTGTTCGCTAAGACGTTTGGCAATCTTAAAACTATCAACACTATGTACCCAGTCAAAATGCAGGGCAAGTGCTTTGGTTTTATTGGATTGTACCGGTCCAATGAAATGCCAGGTAATGTTGTATGCGCCCAGTTCCTGTTGTTTTTTTAGCGCTTCCTGGGAATAATTTTCGCCAAAGTGGCGTTGCCCCGCTTGATAAGCCGCTGCAATATCTTTTGCGGTTTTGGTTTTGCTTACCGCCAGTAAGAGAACCGATCCTGGTTTACGGTGGTAAGCCAATTCAGCTTGCCTGATTTGCGCAAGTATAAGGTTAAGTCTGGTATTTATCATCGTCATCAGGAAATAATTAAAACTTACATTAAACAGTATCGCTTCAAAAAAGCAAAGAATTGCGCTAAAGTGCAGAAATTTAATTGTTATTTTATCGTCTACTTTACCCGAGAATTTTATGGATATTGCAGAGTTACTGGCTTTTTCAGTTAAAAATAAAGCATCGGATTTACATTTATCGGCTGGATTGCCTCCCATGATCCGGGTTGATGGTGATATCAAGCGGATTAACATGCCCGCACTGGATCATAAAACGGTGCATGCCTTGATTTATGACATCATGAATGACAAGCAGCGGCGTGATTATGAAGAATTTTTAGAAACCGATTTTTCGTTTGAGCTGCCCGGGATTGCTCGTTTTCGTGTCAATGCCTTTAATCAGCAGCGTGGGGCGGCGGGTGTTTTTAGAACAATTCCCTCAAAGGTGCTATCTCTGGAAGATTTGAATGCGCCCAAGTTTTTTGAAGAATTGACCCGAAAGCCGCGTGGCATGATTTTAGTCACGGGGCCTACGGGTTCCGGTAAATCGACCACGCTGGCGGCGATGATTAATCATATTAATTGTAATGATTTCGCCCATATACTGACCATTGAAGACCCCATCGAATTTGTTCATGAAAGCCAAAAATGTTTAATTAACCAGCGCGAAGTGCATCGTGATACACATGGTTTTAATGAAGCGTTACGCTCGGCACTCCGTGAAGACCCCGATATTATTATGGTGGGTGAAATGCGTGATTTGGAAACCATTCGCCTGGCATTAACAGCGGCGGAAACGGGTCACCTTGTTTTTGGTACGCTGCATACGACCTCGGCGGCAAAAACTATCGACCGTATTATTGATGTCTTTCCGGCCGCAGAAAAAGACATGATTCGATCCATGTTGTCAGAATCATTACAGGGTGTCATTTCGCAAACACTCATGAAAAAGACCGGCGGTGGTCGCGTTGCTGCACATGAGATTATGGTGGGCACATCGGCGATCAGAAACCTGATTCGGGAAGCCAAGGTGGCACAAATGTATTCTGCCATTCAAACCGGGCGTAAAGACGGTATGCAAACACTGGATCAAAACCTGAGGGAACTGGTTGATAAAGGCTTGGTGACTTCAAAAGAAGCCATGATTAAAGCCGTTAATAAAGATGGCTTTCGTTAAGGAGTAAATTATGAATTTTAACGTGTTATTTACATTAATGGCTCAAAAAAAAGCCTCTGATTTATTTATAACGGCAGGACGTGCACCCACTATCAAAGTTGATAACGCGCTTATTGAAACATCCAAAATACCACTGACAGCCGAACAGTCTTTAGAAGCGGTGCTGAGTATTATGAATCAGCGGCAAAAAGATGAGTTTGAAAATACCAAAGAATGCCAATTTGCTATTGGTGTGCCGGAATTTGGTCGGTACAGGGTTAGCGCTTTTACCCAGCGAGATTCTGCCGGCATGGTTATGCGCCGGATTGAAAATGAAATACCCGATGCCGAGTCTTTGTTTTTACCGCCAATATTAAAAGAAATGATTATGGAAAAGCGTGGCCTCATTCTTTTTGTGGGCGCTACGGGTACCGGTAAATCAACGTCCTTGGCGGCTTTAATCAAGCATCGCAATCAGAACAGTAACGGTCATATTATTACTATTGAAGATCCGATAGAGTTTCAGCACCCGCATCTGGGTTGTATTATTACCCAGCGCGAAGTAGGCATTGATACAGAATCTTATGAGGTGGCTTTAAAAAATACGCTGCGGCAGGCCCCTGACGTGATTTTGATTGGTGAAATCAGGACGCGGGAAACCATGCAGAATGCCATTACTTTTGCTGAAACCGGACATTTATGTCTGTCTACACTGCATGCCAACAATGCCAATCAGGCTTTGGATCGGATTTTACATTTCTTTCCTGATGAAATGCATAGTCAGTTATTGATGGATTTGTCACTAAACCTGAAAGGAATTGTTGCTCAACAACTGATTAAGCGCTCTGACGGTAAAGGTCGTTATCCGGCCGTTGAAATATTGATTAATACGCCTTTGGTTAAGGATTATATCCGTAAAGGCGAGATTGAAAAGCTCAAAGAGTTAATGAAAAATTCACGCGAACAAGGTATGCAGACTTTTGACCAAGCACTGTATGACTTGTATACGGCTGGAAAAATCGGTTACGAAGATGCCTTAAATTCAGCAGACTCAAGAAACGAGGTTCGTTTAATGATCAAATTGAGCGCTGGAAACATAACTGCTTTTGAAGAAGATGAATCGCTGTTATCAGAAGTGGATCAGGACAAAAGCTTCTCTGATAACATCTTTAAAAAGCCCTCGGGGGGCTAAAGTGCTGGTAACCAATAAACAGCCACAGATTCACGGATTATAAATGGGTTAAATAGGTGGCTATGTTGCAACTTTTGGAGAGGGTATTTTCCGCGATTGACCTAAATGTGTAGTTCCCTCTCAACAACCCCGACCGAAACGTTTGAAAGGTTTCAAAGCGTAAGTGACGGGGTTGCAAACTCCGTCACGCTTCAGTTTGTCATTTTTTCTGATTCAAACCGGTGCTGGGGTTAATTAACGCCAATAACACGCGATCTCGCAAGAAAGCCATTGTGTTCTCCCTTAGCGTGGACTACACTTTGATTTTTTAACAGAGGGTATGTGCTATGTATGCAACGAACGTCAGAAACTTAAAACGCAATCCGTCAGAAGCACTCAGACATGCCGAATTAGAGCCGGTTTTGATTCTAAAAGGCAATCAGCCGAATGCCTTGATTTTAAATTTGAAAAGCTCGCTTGGTGATATGGGCGAGCAATTAAAACCGGCTTTGGCGGCCAGTTTATTTAAAGATAGAGTGCTGTCATTAGGGGCGGCTGCACAAATCAGCGGCCTAAGTCTGTCGGAATTTATCGAACATTTAGCCCAGTTGGATATTGATTTGGTGGTGCCTGATCAACAAACTGCAAAGGAACTGGAAACGCTAGCTTCATGGCTGTCGTAATAGCGGATGCGGGCCCTTTAATTGCGCTGGCTAAAATCAGTCAACTACATTTATTGCCAACTCTTTTTACCTCCGTATTGATCACTCAGTCCGTTGCGGATGAATGTTTGCGTGGTCAATTGAGCGATGCAATTTTAATCAAACAGGCTTTAGAATCGGGTTGGTTAACGTGTGTCGATAATCCGGTTTTTTCGCACCCTTTATCAAGAAGTCTTGGCTTAGGTGAGCAGAGCAGCATTGAGTATGCCTTACAAACAGATACTAAAACCTTGTTGATTATGGATGATGCGTTGGCTCGTAAACAGGCATTGCGCAAGCAATTGAACATTATTGGCACAGCTGCGCTGTTGTTTGCCGCGCAACAAAAAGGATTGATTGCTGACGCTGAGACATTAATCGCTGAACTTAATCAGGTCGGCTATCGTATTTCAGCGGCGGTAATTGCTCAATTAAGAAGTGGCTCAGCATGAACCATCACTTTTGGAAAGGCAAAGGCAACACCGTGTTGATGTATACAAACCTTTCCGATTGGCACGCTACATTAGAGGCGCAGCCTATGGAATTGGATTATGTTGAATAAAGGTTCCCCAGCCACTGAAATTAAAAAAGCCGATCTCACTAAAATCAAAAAACTGGAAGAAGCCTTAGCCAAGCTTAAATCCGGCGAAGAAAACTATTATGTAATCACCAAACTGAGCAGTATTAAAAGCTTTTGCCAAAATGAAACTATACGGCAGCATTACTGTTGGCACTTGTTTGATTGCGTGAAGAGACAATTGGTAACAGAGACTGACCAGCAAACGCTTCAAGAACAGTTTATATGTAATCTGTTGGATGAAATTGCACAAGTCATGGTTGAGATGCAGGAAGGGAAAGAAGTTGGCGATTCACTTCGCAAGTATCAAAGTCAACTCGCTCATTTCCAGTCTGATTACGAAAAATTCAAATGGACAACTGTCCGCTTGATTAAAAGTACAGAATTATTGATCATCGAGTATCTAATCCTCTGTTTGCTTAGCACCGATGAATATGCGCAAAAATTAGCGTATCACGCAACCCGGTCATATGTTGAACAATATGATTCCAGTGTCGGTAACGGCTTAATCGCAAAATCCATTCCGATGCTGGAGGATGTGGTGATATTTTGGCGAGGAATTGCGTTTAGCGGAGCTATCAAAAATCTTAACAGGATGAAAGAGTAGCACTTGAAGCGTGACGTGGTTTGTAACCCCGTTACACACGTTTTAGCCTGCCTGAACTAAACAGCTATACATACTTAACGCAAACTTTTTGAATAACGGTAAATACCAAACGTTTGGGGCGGGGTTGCAAACCCCGCCCCGCGTTCGGATGTTATTTTGAAAGACTTGACCCCATGTTTTTTGACTTATCTATGACAGGTCGGGTTAGGCACTAGTCGTAACCTACAGTGCCTACTAACATGTTGTTATTGAAGTACATTTTTTTTTGAACAGACAATAAAAAAGCCAATGAAATATTGTAATTCATTGGCTTTTGGTTGAAAGAAAGTTATCTAGGATCTGGACAACTATCAAGATTAAATACTTTTGATAAAAGTGCTTTTGTCTCATTTGAATTACTATCTCGATCTATTAAAATTGATATTATTTTAGGAATATCAAATAGATCATCATCATCTGGTATTGGTTTACTTTTCGTCAACCAATATGAGTAAGATATTTTTGCAATAAATAAACTTGTCAATTCGCCAGGTATTTCTTGTAAATACTCGGCTTCTTTGTTAAATAATGATAAATTCCCTGTAATAAGTGGAGATGTGAAGCTGGTGTGAGTTGTCAAGAAAAACTCATCAATAAGGTCTCCAGGTATGTCTATTTGATGAAGATTGTCTTTACTAATATTAGTGTAAACAGCACCGTAACGGAGAATATAATTCTCTATTTTCCCCTCTAAGTCTTCGAACAAATCACTCACTTCTTCATTCCTATTTACAGT
>CAIUYS010000612.1 GCA_903903365.1 uncultured Methylococcaceae bacterium | reverse complement strand
TAAAAATGGCGTGGAATATTTTAATGAAACCGCTTCGCAATTTGTAAACCTGAGTGCAAACCTTGGATTAACGCATAAAATCACTGAAAAGCTTTCGGTGTCTTTAGCCATTGCCCGCGGAACGCGAAGCCCTAATATGCTGGAACGTTACATTAAACTGTTGAGTGTAGGGTACGATAATTACGACTACCTGGGCAATCCGCAACTCAAACCCGAAACCAACAACGAGGTAGACCTGACTTTTAAATACTCTGATCCTAAACTTGGCAATATTTATGTTAACGGTTTTTATTCGTATGTTCAGGATTATATATCTGCAGAAATGCTTCCTTCGTCGGTAATTATGCCGGCAACGCTTGGAGCACCGGGAGTAAAACAGTTTGTAAATGTCGACAAAGCCACGTTTACAGGTTTCGAGGTTGGATATACTTCGCCCCAGGCGTATAAACTTGGCATCAGCCTGGTTGCTGCCATGACCTACGGCCGGATTCCTGAAGTTACCAAATACATTATTACCGCCGGAAAGGTAACAGGCGATACTCTAATTACAAACGATGCTCTTCCCGAAATACCACCTTTCGAAACTACAATTGGCATAAACTACCGGTTGTTAAAAGGGAAGCTCATTCCTAAAATTTCGTACCGATTAGTTTCAGCCCAAAAGCATGTATCCGAAGCATTTTATGAGATGGAAACACCGGGCTTTTCGCTTTTGAATTTCTCAGTTGCTTACACAGTAACAAAGAATATTAACCTCAATGCCGGAGTAAACAACATCTTTGATGTGTCGTATTACGAACATCTGAACCGAAAAATTATTGGTTCAACGGAGAAATTGTACGAACCCGGCAGGATGTTTTTTGTAACGTTAAACCTTTCAATCTGATGAATACAAAATATGCCCTTTTGCTTTCAATACTGATTGGCTCATTGCCGCTTTTCAATATTTCGTGTAACGATGATGAGCCAGTTGTTGCGGATCCATCGGGGCATATTTCGTTAAATTTCACTCACCTGGTGGATGGATTGCCGCTGCAGAAGGATAATATGAAGTACCTAAATGCTGCAGGAAATCCCTACGAAATTAATCAGGTAATGTACTTTGTCTCGGATGTTACACTTCATAAATCGGATGGAACAAAAAGGCTGATCCAGGATTGGACCGATATTCACTACGTAGATATCGATTTACCCGAAACACTTACCTGGGATGTATATGATGATATTGCCACCGGAGCGTACGATTCTGTTACTTTTATTTTCGGGATCACGAAAGAGAAAAACCAATCGTTCCGCTTTGTAAATCCACCCGAAGTAAATATGATGTGGCCCGATATTTTAGGCGGCGGTTATCATTATATGATGATTAACGGCAGTTGGAAGGATAATGAAAATGTGATAAAGAGCTTTGCTTTCCATTTGGGGATAGGGCAGTTGTATAAAGGTAATGTGATAGAAGTGGATTCCATCTATGCTTTTGTTCAGAATTATTTTAGTGTAAAACTTCCCAATTCCGCTTTCACAGTTGAGGGAAACAAGACCAGGCACATTGAAATTATCATGAATATTGACAGTTGGTTTAAAACACCGAACATCTACGACCATAATTACTGGGGTGGTGCCATAATGCAAAAACAGCCGGCTATGCAGATGGCAAAGGAAAACGGGTTTGATGTGTTTCGGGTTGGCGTGATTCAATAAGTTATATCAATCTTAGATGAGTTTAAACTGAAAATATAGCAAAAACTAGTCTTTCTG
>CAIUYS010000611.1 GCA_903903365.1 uncultured Methylococcaceae bacterium | reverse complement strand
TCTGGCATGGTGTTTTGATGCAAGGAAGTCCTTGGTTTTAGCTGGGAGGATAGAAATAACTAAGGGATGCCCACCGTGGGAGCGACGCCCACGTCGCGACTAACGAAAGCATCTTAACTCACCCCCAAAGACGACGTTTTATTTCTTCGTGCCCTTCGTGTCTTCGTGGTGATGTTTTTTTGAAGGTGGTAATCAATTTTACATAAGTCATTGTTCATTTATTGGCAAGTCATCTGGTTCTTCCAAAATAAGGGGCAGCGTCACTGTAAACGTCGAGCCTGAATTTTCAGTACTGGTTACGGTGATCCGTCCACCGTGTGCTTTCATGATTGACTTGGCCATCGGCAAGCCCAGACCTGTGCCATCGTCTCGGGAAATCAGGGCATTCGGGCTGCGGAAATGGCGGTCGAAAATACGCTCTAAATCTTGATTCGGAATACCTATGCCTTGATCGATAAGGCTAAAGTTGACCTCGTTTCCATCCAGCCACAAGGAAACCGTGATATGTCCCCCCGGTTTGGAATATCGGCAGGCATTGTCGCCCAAAATAAACAGTACCTGTCGAAGCCGTTGTTTATCTCCGCGCACCCACACGGGTTGGGTTGAGGCATCAAGGGAAACCGAAATCGATTTTTCTTCGGCCATTACCTGAAAATCGTCGACGGCACTGGCGACCAGTTCGGTCAAGTCCAAGTTATCCCATTCAAACTGGAGGTTGGCTGTTTCGGTTCGGGCCAGAAACAATAGATCGTTAACGTATTTGCCTAACTGCATCGATAGTTCTACGATGCGGTGTAACGCGTCCTTATACTCATCGGCATTGCGATCTTTGCCTCGCAGCGTCACCTCCGCCTCGCCACGGATGACGGTAATTGGGGTGCGCAGTTCATGGCTGATGTCGGCCAAAAATTCTCGTCGCGCGTTGTCCATGCGTTTTAATTCTTCATTTAAGCGATGCAGATCAAACGTGCGTTCAGCGACTCTTTTCTCCAGCACTAACCGGCTTTCACGTAGCTTATCTTGTTGATGTGTCAGCTCCTGAGCCATAAGATTAAAATGCGTGGCAAGATAACCAAATTCATCGCGGTTATCAAGAGCAATGCGGTAATCCAAATTACCTGTGGCTATTTCGTCAGTGCCCTTCATTAATGCTTCAATAGGTTTTCTGACGCCGCGTAGCAGTAATACCCCAGACGTGAGGCTAAATAGCGCCGCAGTTGATGATGCCAGGATGGCAAGCCAACGCGACCGGGCAACCAAATCCTCCAGCTCTTGTCTGGCTTTTCCCGCTTTTTCACGTTCTGCATTAATGGCGGTATCGATCAGCGGCTGAAATTTTTCGTCGATTTCTTCTTTGGAGAATTTAGACAGTGCTTGCACCGCCATTTCCCGCTTGCCCTGCTGGCGCAAACGCTCGACTTCATCGAACCGATATTCGCTGGCATCCAGGAAAGCAGTAAAATGAGCCACTCTTTCCAGTTCGGCGGGTTTGTTCTGCAAACCTTCAGTAGGGTTCTCGGTAATCGCAGTCATTCTAAGTGCTTGCATCGCTTCATAAAGGCGATGTTTAGAGGATTCTATGCCGGCCTGTGCCGTTGGACTATTCGTTATCAGTCCGTCCATTCGCTGTTTAAAGTGGCGATAGGCTTCCTGCGATAAGCGCTCATAATGATCAAAAGTCTCATAGGCTGTTTGGCTGCGCTGAAAATAGCGGGCAACCTGGTTTGAGCTCCAATACAATGTTATCCCTAAAAACAGGACAAAACTGAATGAAACGACGATAACAGCGGCCAAACGAAAACGAAACATAAGCGCTAATTTGCGTCGCCGCTTTCGTCCAAGTGTTTTTCCATGGACCTGATGGCTTCCAGCTTTTCCCTTAGCAGGCTATTTTCATCTTTCTTTGAGCCTTTTGTATTTTTTGATTCCACCACCGATTGAACCGATTTTTGTTTGCGTTCCAGTGAAGAGACTTTTTTCGATACAGCGGACAAGCGTTTTAAGGCCTCAGTATGAATGGCGACCAGTTTCTGCATCCGGTCATCGGGCAATTTTTCGGGTGGAATAGCATCTACTGCATTCAGTATTTTGGGGATTTCGCCACAGGAATCAGAAAGCAACCGGCCCACCATCAGGTGTAACGTAACCCCCGTGTCTGGAGAATCTTTTTGGCGTTTTAGTAAGGTACGACATACCTTGTCGCGTGACGTGGGTGGCGTTTTGGCCATATTGTCGCCAAAAGCAAGCAGTTCATCAAAGTCTGATTGCATGTAGGGGTCTTGATAGGGGGCTGAATTCCCTCCAAAACCGGTATTGAATTCGGCGCATCCGGCCAGCAATAAAAAGCTGAGTGCCAGACTTGTTTTTTGAACAGAAATCATGAGTTGCATGGTAAGTTTTTTTTCATGGTATTCAAAGCTCTCCGGTTAGTGGTATTTGAACGCGAATGCGGGTTCCCTGTTGATCTTGTCTTGGGTCAATAATATCGACTTTGCCTTGATGGTTGGTGACATATTCTTTGACAATAGCCAGTCCCAAGCCCGAACTTTCAGCACCTTCTTCGCTTTGGGCGGCTGTGCCACGGAAAAAGGGTTCGAATACATGCAGGCGCTCATCCGGTTCAATACCCGGGCCTTCGTCTTCGACTTCCAATTCCATCTGTGTGCCGGAAGCGCGAAGCATAATGCGTAGCTCTCCGCCCACGGGAGAATATTTCACCGCATTTGATAGCAACTGCTCAATAATACTGCGTAGTTGCTCCTGAATTCCGGAAATATCAACCGGCCTGACCAGCTTTTTCAGGCTAATTGATTTGGCAGTCAGCAAGGGTTGAAAATCCTCAATAACCGATTCAAGCAAGCTGTTTATATTGACGGTTGCTTTACGGTTGGTTTCCGGTTTTGAGCTGATCTGGCTATAACGAACCAATTCATCAGAAACGGTTTTCAGCTTGTCAATATGGTTGCATAAGAGCCGTGCGATGTCTTGCCTTGCGTCGTTGGATTTCTCATCGGCCTCGTTGACAAGCAGTTCGGCGCCTTCGCGAATATTTTCCAACGGCAGGTTAATTTCACGGGCTACGTTATGCATAAACTGTTGTTTTGAAACTTCCAGTTCCATCAAATGGGTTCGCAACCATTCCAGACGATTGCCCAGATAACGCAGATCTGAAGGGCCTGAGACGACAATCGGTTCATCCAGTTCCCCGGAACCCAAGCGGCGAATACTGGCATCCAATTGCCGCATTGAACGTGAAAGTATGATCAGCAGAAGTACAATAAAGATAAACGAAATGACCAACAGAACCGAACCCTTGACTAACAGGCCTTGCTCAAGGGCTTCTGATTGCAGGCGTAATTCGTTAAATTCATGATCAACATGGCGCTCAAACTCACGCGAAAGACTGTAGGAAGACTCGCGCAGCCCTTGGAAGGCCTCGTCGACCGGTAATTTAAGGGCGTTTTCACTGGCCGAATTGTTAATTTGTTGATAAATCAGGTCTTCTTTTTCGGATAATTCGTTGACCAATAATGCAATTTTGTTATCGACATGAAGCTTTAGTAACTCACTTAAGGCCTGTTTGAACGATGCCCGCGTATTTTCATAAGATTGTTGTTCATAAGGCTGACGTAGTGCGGGGTCTGAGAGCAAAACGAAAAGTCTGGCTTTGCGCTCAATATCGGCAGTCTTTTGCAAAACAAAGCGAATGGCTTTGGTTTGTTCAAAGACTTGAAAATTGATGGTTCTGCCCAATGCCGACGTTTCGCGCATACCAAAAGCAGCGTACATGACCGCTAAAAAAAGCGGGATAACGGCAATGACAAAACCTAGAACAATCAGTGACTTTAACGATAAAATATTTTTGAATTTCATCAGGCGGCTAAAAAGAGTTAAAGCGTTGGGCTTGTTTAGACCAAAGTTTTGACAAATCCGGTTTTCTAAAAAAAGTCAGAACAAAGTGTGACATAATTTCTTTCATTGGCTGGGTAGGATAGGGCATCATAAATAGGCTTCCAGGATGCCACGCTTAACAAGCATCAGTTTTGGTCATAGAAAATTAAAATGCCGGTCTGATTGATGCTGTCGCTAAATCGACTTAAAAACCAACATTATACATGCTAGTGTAGTATAACTTGCCATGCTTGTGAGCATTCCGGTTTATCCCTCAATTAAATTTTCATATTTTATGAAGCCATTATTCCTGTTTTTTTTCGCAGTACAAACG
The DNA here is from genome assembly GCA_903903365.1 of uncultured Methylococcaceae bacterium. Lineage (GTDB taxonomy): Bacteria > Pseudomonadota > Gammaproteobacteria > Methylococcales > Methylomonadaceae > Methylobacter_C. The sequence goes on along the minus strand of CAIUYS010000611.1, from coordinate 3,177 downwards.
GTCTTGATAATGCTGGCCGGGTTGCCTGTTGCCAATGCCGAGTTGCCAATAAAAGGCACCATCGAAAGGCCTTTGCTGCTGTTTGATCTGGGCAGTGAGCCGACGTCAGTGGGTGTTGACGATAAAACAACAAAGGTCTTTACCGGCGAAGTTTATGCCCACGAAGGCGATGCATCGATTCAGACTGGCAAAGATGATATCAGTTCTTTACACCCCGGTTTCGGCAACTGGAAAGTCAGCTTTCGTTTTGAACTCAATCCGGCGATTACGCCCGGACAATACCGTTTTTTTGCACGCTATAAAAGCGGCGGCGAAGTATCTCAGGTTAATCAAAACTTTACTATTAAAGCCGGAGCAAAACCGGATGAACTGACAACACGCGGCGATTACGCTTTAATCAACACGACTCCCTGGGAATATCAATGGTTGCAAGCCGCCGCTACCGTTACCGTGTTACCGGGCGATCGCTGGCTGGAAATCAACAATACCGGCAAGGCGGACGGCGCTAAAGTCTTCGACGCTTTTTTGCTCAAGCTTGAAGCGCCGCTGGGTGACTGGATGAATGCAGAGCAAGCACAGCTAAGAAATCGCTTTCTGGCCTTGACCAAAGCACTGCCTAATGCGAGACAACAACTGCTGATACTTGACGGCAAAGGTGAGCAGGGTGAGACATTATTTCGTGGCCTGGCTTTGGATGCGGCTCGACCCCACTATGAAAGATTGTCGGTATCTTATTTAATAGGACCGGAAGCAGAAACCTTGGCTCACAACTTGAACATCGCGGCATTGCCTGTCGCATTGATGACCGACGATTATCACACTATACTTGGCGTTTCGACACAGCCCAACAGCGAACTGGAGGTGCTTAAGTTTCTCTCCGATCCTGATAAAGTCGGCACCATGCCGGTTCCCCTTGCTGTTGCTGCGGATGCGCCCAAGTCGCTTAAAAACGGCGTGCCGGAAGCCTGGTTGGTGGGCGGTTTACAGGATGGCTTGGCGGGTGTTTCCATTTTTGGACTGGATAGCGAAACTGTGTTGCGACCCAATCCTTATCAACCCTATCTGAGTTTACAAATGATGGGCGGGCAAATGCTGGCTTGGCGTGTTACGGCTACACAAGCCAACGGCAGCGCAGACATTCAGGCCAATACTCAACATACTTATGGCTGGTCGCGTGGCAGTGGTTATGCGCAGCTTTACCTGCATGTCGATCAGCCCACGGAAACGCTAGTGCATCTGCAACAATCCGGTATCAAAACAGCCGCTTGGCTGGATGGACAGCCGGTTAAATTAACTGCTGACCCGAAACCACCAACCGTACTCTCAGATCGAGCCGAAGCCCCACAAGTTGCCGCATTAAATCTGGCGCAAGGCTGGCACAGTCTGCTTGTTAAACTGGTGATGCAGCATGAGCAAGGTCAACGATTTTACTTTACCGGCCTGTTTACCAATCCAGCAGGTCAAGCGTTGGCTTCAATAAAAACGCAACTGACCGATCCGACCGCCGATCTGGGGCTCAACAAAATAGCAGCCCGATTACGTCCGCTTATCTTTGCAGATGCACCAGCCAATCTGCCGCATCCAGGCGATCCGCTTAAACTAAAAGTGGATATGCGCTGGCATTCTATTTTGGAAGAAACCAGCTTACCCGCACCGTTACCCCGTTTCCAGGCAAAACTGCGTTTGCGCGTGATTGATTACAGCGGCAAAGACGTTGCGGTAAAAGAAATCTCCGGACTGTTCCCCAGTCAAGTTGAAGTACACATCGACAAGATTAGTGAGCCCGGTTACTACGCCGTTTATCCTTCTTTATATACACCTGCCGGTCAGTTGATTATGAACTATCCGGCTGATGGCTTCTCAATCGTACCCGGAACCGCCGAGCAAAAGCTGCGTTTGGACAAGAAAAAACTATGGAATAACGACTATTACGCCTTGGCCGATGGCGATAAAAGTTTTATGCAGGAAGGTGGTTATTTCGACTGGCTGCAACGAATGGGAATCTATAAAAGTTACGGCAGTTATCCGGGCTTCGACCCGCAATATCGGGCTCAATGGGAACGCGCAAAACAACTGGGATTGATCTTGTTCGCAGATTCCTCAGGCGATAGTCATTGGCTGAATGATAATCCTGCCGACGGTCAGGCTTTTATCAAAACAGCCTCGTCGTTTACCCGCTTTTTTAAAGCAACCAACGAAATCGACATTCGTTCCGAGGCTCAATGGCAAAAAATGCGCGACCCCGAACACTGGGTACTTCGCGCCCAACGGGAATATGAACAGCTACACAAACTGCGCAGCGATGCCCATTATGTTGGCGGCAGTCTGGTGCGACCGAGTGATAGGGAAGGCGCCGGGCAATGGTTCAAACAAGTATTGCAATTAGGACTGGACAAGTACCAGGATGCTTGGGACGTTCACGCTTATCCCCAAAAACCGCCGCGTTTCGGTGGAACGCTTGGCAATGGCTCAAACGAAGATGAGCAAGGCGTACTGGCCGTTTATGCCAGTCTGGGCAAAACCAATAAATTGCCCTTCTGGCTGGGCGAAACCGGTGCCAAAGCCCTGCATGGTTTAACCGGACGCCGCTGGCAGGCAGAACAAGTCGCAAAAATCATTGCCTGGGTCAACAGTCGCAGCGATTATCTGGGCTTGGCTTTTTGCATAGGTCACGAATACGACCTGGCTTATGGACGGATTTGGGATTACTCGATGGGTCACAAACCTGGCGAAGCCGCCTTATATACCGCCAGTGCGTTAATCGACGGCTTGCCTTACCAAGCCGTTGACGCCAAAGATGCCAATATTCAAGCCGCTTACTTCGGCGACACCTTAATGCTTTGGCGGACGGATGAAGCAACCGGCAACTGGCCGCTTAAACTGGCTCCCGGAAAATCCTGGGTGCTGGTGGATGTCGTAGGACACATCAAGGAGCTCACGGTTGACGCCTCTGGCATTGCGAACATTCCAGTTTCCGCCAGTCCTGTTTATGTGCTGACTCGCGCCGACTATGAGCGGTTGACCCGGTATTAAAACTTCAGATGGAGGTCAGGCTTTGCCTGACAGTCAGGCAGAGCCTGACCTCCACAAGTTGCTTAAGCGTGCAGGGAATTGCAAACCCTCACTGCCCCGAGTGTAGACTGTCATCGACCATAAATTCCGCAAACATAACCACGT
>CAIUYS010000610.1 GCA_903903365.1 uncultured Methylococcaceae bacterium | reverse complement strand
GGGTGCCAAAGAGAAAGAACTCAAGTGATGCAGCTTTCTGGCACCAAAACCGACTTCCTCTTTAAGTTCCCTGTTGGCAGCCTCTAAAAATGATTCACCGACATCGGTTTTGCCTTTGGGTAAGCCTATTTCATAACGGTGTACACCGGCAGAATATTCTCTAATCAATAACACTGTTTCACTATCCAGCATAGGTACAATCAATACAGCGCCACCGGGATTACCGCGAGCCAAGCGTTCGTAATTGCGCAGTTCGCCGTTGCTAAATTGTATATCCAGTGATTCTATGCGGAATAAACGGCTTTTAGCGATAGTCGTTTTGTTAAGAATGATCGGTTTGTCAGACATTGTGCTATTTTAAGTGTAATTATTTTCGACAAATATAACCCACTATGATGATTGATTGGAAAAAAATTGATACCGTTTTACTGGATATGGATGGCACCCTACTGGATTTGAACTTTGATAATCATTTTTGGAAAGAATTTGTGCCGTTAAAATATGCGCAGCAAAAAGACTTAAGCCTGGATGCGGCAAAACAAGCATTAGAACCGCAGTTTAAAAGCATGGAAGGGACGCTGGAATGGTATTGTCTGGATTACTGGAGTGAAGTTTTACAACTGGATATTGCGGGCTTAAAAGCTGAAATTTCAGGGTTAATTGCTGTATTACCGCACGTCACTGAATTTTTGGAAAAGCTTCAGCAATCTTCACAGCGGGTTCTGCTGGTTACCAATGCACATCGAGACAGCTTGGGTTTAAAAATGGGAAAAACCTGTTTGCAGCCGTTTTTTGATGGCATTATCAGTTCGCATGACTTGGGATTCCCTAAAGAAAATACCGATTTTTGGCCACTTTTGCAGCAACAGCAAACCTTTGATAAAAACACCACGTTATTGATTGATGATAGCCTGGCCGTATTAAATTCAGCCAAGCAGTTTGGTATTGCGCATTTAATTTCTGTCAGTAAACCCGATAGCAGACAGCCTAAAAAAACCGTCATTGACTATCGGGCTATTGAAGATTTTCGGGAGCTTATGATCGGGCTGTAGGTTTACGATTTTTGTCAGGGTTGGGATGCTTGCCTTGATACTCGGTTTTGGGTTTTTGCGGTCTTTTATTCGGCGTTACAATCTCGGCTAAAAGATCGGCAGTGATGGCTTTAACCGGGATTTTTTGGCCAATAAAATATTCAATATCCGGCATTGAATAGGCGTAATGCTCACAGATAAAACTGATAGCCACGCCGCTGGCACCAAAACGTGCAGTTCTGCCGATTCTGTGGACATAATCTTCTGCATCTTGCGGTAAATCATAATTAATAACATGGGACACGTCAGGAATATGAAGGCCTCTGGCGGCAACATCCGTGGCAATTAACAGGGTAATTCGGTTTTCCTGAAAGTCATTCAACAATTGCTGGCGTTTATCTTGCGGTACATCACCACTCAGGGCAGCGGTTTTATAGCCATTGGCGTTCAGCGTGTCATCCAGTTGTTCAGCACAGCGTTTGGTATTAACAAAAATGATGCTGCGTTGTGGCTGGTAATGATTTAATAAACCGATCAATAAGGGGATTTTTTGTTCGTTAGCAGGACAATACGCGCTTTGCTGTATGGCTTTCGAAGTGACTTCTTCAGTTTCTATACGAATCAACACCGGATTATTCATGTGTTCATAAGCCAGTTCGGTCACTTTATAAGATAATGTCGCTGAAAACAGCATATTTAAGCGCAATTCAGCTGCCGGCATACGCCTTAATAAATAACGGATGTCTTTTATGAAACCTAAATCAAACATACGGTCGGCTTCATCCATGACGGTGACTTGCACATTGTCCAGCGTGAAGGCATTTTGTCGGTAAAAATCAATAATACGACCCGGTGTGCCGATGATAATATCAATATTGGATTTTATTGTATCCAGTTGTTTTTGATAGTCAGTGCCTCCGTAAATCAGGGCAAGTTTCAAATTTAGATGCTTGCCTAGCAGCAAGGCATCTTTATGAATTTGAATGGCCAGTTCGCGTGTTGGTGCCAAAATGATAGCTCTGGGATTTTTAACAGGCCCACTTTTTGCGACTATTTTCTGCGGTGCTTTCGTTACACTACCCGGCTCCTCGGTACACAGTTCATCGTCGCACGTTGGCAGTATATCTTCTGAATCATTGCCGCTGTTATCATTGATTAAGTACTGAAAAGTAGCCAACAAAAAAGTGGCGGTTTTACCCGTCCCCGTTTGTGCCTGGCCTGCAATATCTTTGCCCCGCAACAATAAGGGCAAGGCCTTATCCTGAATGGGCGTGCAATAATTAAAACCTGCATCGTTTAATCCGTGCAGGATAGAGTCAGACAATTCAAGATTGCTGAAGCGGGTTTGAGTTAAATGGGTAGTATTCATAGAGCCATAGCATAACGTAAAAATCAAATTGGTTGAAATTGATTGACTAGAAGCGCTATCCCTCATATAGTTTTAATTTTTAATATTTGGAGAAATAGTGTGAGCGATTCAGTCCTTCATGTGAGCGATGGTGAATTTAACGAAACTGTCATTAAAGCTAACGGTCCCGTACTGGTTGATTATTGGGCTGAATGGTGCGGACCTTGCAAAATGATTGCACCGGTTCTGGATGCTATTGCCGAAGAGTATGCAGGTAAATTGACTGTTGTTAAAATAAATATAGATGAAAATCCACAGACACCACAACACTACGGTGTACGCGGTATTCCAACACTGATGCTATTTAAGGATGGCGAAGTGGAAGCTACTAAAGTCGGCGCTTTGACAAAATCAGAGCTTGCCAAGTTTATTGATAGCAACATTTAAACATGCCCCCCTTATTCAGATCTGTCACAAAAGTTGGACGGATCTGAATACTTCAGCTATACTTGCGCTGTGCGATAGTTTCGTGCGCTCAATCATATCGTCCGATAAATTACCCCTGAATTTTAAATCCTATCCCGGTCGTTACGGTTTACACCCTAACTACATTTCTTCGAGTTACCTTTTTTATGAATCTTACCGAGTTAAAACTAAAACAAATAAGTGAAGTTATTGAAATCGCCGAGTCCCTTGGGCTTGAAAATGTTGCCCGATCGCGTAAGCAGGATTTGATTTTTGCCATCCTGAAAAAACAGGCAAAAGCAGGAGATGATATTTCCGGTGATGGTGTTCTGGAAATTTTGCAGGATGGTTTTGGTTTTTTACGAACGCCGGGCTGCTCGTATTTGGCAGGTCCAGACGATATTTATGTATCCCCTAGTCAAATCAGACGATTCTCATTAAAAACAGGCGATACCATAAGCGGAAAGATCAGACCGCCAAAAGATAACGAACGTTATTTTGCAATGCTCAAAGTTGATCAAATCAATTTTGAACCGCCAGAAAATACCAAAAATAAAATTACCTTCTCAAACCTGACACCCCTATTTGCCAAGCAACGGTTTGTTCTTGAGCAAGGCAACGGTACCAGTGAAGATTTAACCGGACGGATAATCGATTTAATCGCTCCTATCGGTAAAGGTCAGCGTGGCTTAATTGTGTCACCGCCAAAAGCCGGTAAAACCATGATCTTGCAAAGTCTGGCACAAGCCATCGCCGAACAAAATCCGGAATGTTATCTGATTGTATTATTAATTGATGAGCGCCCTGAAGAAGTCACGGAAATGGAGCGCTGTGTTCGCGGGGAAGTTATCTCCAGTACCTTTGATGAACCGGCAACCCGTCACGTACAGGTTGCAGAAATGGTTATCGAAAAGGCGCGGCGTCTGGTTGAGCATAAACACGATGTAGTTATTTTGTTAGACTCGATTACCCGATTGGCAAGAGCTTATAACACTGTCGTGCCTTCTTCGGGCAAGATATTAACAGGTGGTGTTGACGCCAACGCTCTGGAAAAACCAAAACGCTTTTTTGGTGCTGCAAGAAATATCGAAGAAGGTGGCAGTTTAACAATTATAGCCACCGCATTGGTAGATACCGGTTCAAGAATGGATGAAGTTATCTATGAAGAATTTAAAGGTACCGGCAACATGGAATTGCATCTGGATCGAAAAATTGCTGAAAAAAGAATTTATCCCGCAATAAACATTAATCGTTCTGGAACGCGTCGCGAAGAATATTTGGTTGATCCCGATACCCTGCAAAAAACATGGATTTTGCGCAAAATTCTGCAACCGATGGATGAAACTGCTGCTTCAGAATTTTTGCTGGGCAAGCTTAAAGACTTTAATACCAACGCTGAATTTTTTGATTCAATGAAGCGTTAAAATCCACGAAAGTAATTTCACGTTATCCTTTAAAATTATTTTTTACCGATGCCGGTCGTGGTTTGCAACCCTGATCGAGACGTTTGAAGCGTTTAACCGCTTATAAAATGTGAGTGACGGGGTTGAAAGCGCTGTCACGCTTTAGGTATATAAAACACACTTTTTGTTACATTATTAAACGCAAATGTGACGTGACTTTTATCGTTAAAAACATTAAAAAACCGATATATGGCTGACACTACATTGTTGATACCTGCAATAATTCTCGGCCTCGTCGAGGGCTTGACCGAATTTCTTCCGGTCTCGTCTACGGGTCATTTAATTCTGGTCGGACAATTGCTCGGCTTTAATGACGACAAAGGCAAAGTATTTGAAATTGCGATTCAGTTCGCCGCGATACTGGCGGTGGTTTGGGAATATCGTGCACGACTGGCTCATACAGTCAGTAGTCTAACGTCTGAGTCGCTGTCCCAGCGCTTGGCGGTTAACCTGATGGTTGCGTTTATGCCTGCGGCCGTATTGGGATTTTTGTTTTTAAAACAAATTAAACATTATCTGTTTAACCCCATTGTGGTTGCTTCAGCGTTTATAATCGGCGGTTTTTTGATTTTGTGGGCAGAACGCCGTGAGCATGTTGTTCATGCCGAATCGGTCGATGATATGACTTGGCGTGATGCCTTAAAAGTTGGTTTTGCGCAAGCGCTGGCTATGATTCCCGGTACCTCACGATCAGGTGCAACCATTATCGGCGGACTGTTTTTTGGCCTGTCGCGCCGTGCAGCGACCGAGTTTTCTTTCTTCCTCGCCATTCCCACCATGTTTGCCGCAACCTTGTATGACGTTTACAAAAATCGTGATTTGTTCAGTGTTGATGATATTGCTTTGTTTGCCGTTGGGGGCACAGTATCATTTTTTAGCGCATTTTTTGCCGTACGCGGATTGATACGTTTTATTAGCCGACACGATTTTACCGTGTTTGCCTGGTATCGTATCGCTTTTGGTATTATTGTGCTGGTTTCCGCACAAATGGGTTGGGTAGATTGGGGCAATCACTAAAAACCCACGCTCCATTCGTGGTCGGGTTAGCGAAAGCGTAAACCCATAGACATCAACTTAAGACATTTCACCACGAAGAACACGAAGATTTTTCTTTGGTTTTTCTTTGGTTTTTCTTCGTGAACTTCGTGTCTTCGTGGTCTGTAATATCTTTAAGTATCTGTGTCGGGTTACGGCTAGCGCCTAAGCTGACCTACAGATATTATTAGTGTTAACTCGCGCAGGCTTAAATCATGAGTAAAATATCGACAGTTCATATCGGCAGGCATGAGATTGGCCGATTTCGATTTCTTTTATTGTCACTGATGATGATGATTGGTGTGCGCCCACTATTAAATGAGTGGATTGGCGCACGTATCTGGGCGAATGTAAGTACGGATTTATTTTTTGCCTGTGCGTTGATGTCGGGTCTTCATGCTATTAGTGGACAACCCAGGCAACTGCGATTTTCCTTGCTACTCGTTAGTACCATCATAATTTTAAGTGCACTCCATTACCTGTTGCCAATTCTAGCTGTCGATAAAATTAAACTGGGGCTGGGCGTAATTTTTCTTGTTCACATGTTAATCATGATCTGGACGCATATCGAAATGGAAAATGAAGTCACGATAGACTTGATCATGGCGGCTGCGTGCGCTTATATCCTGCTCGGAATGATATGGGCTTATGGCTATTTTTTTCTGGAAAGCTTCCATCCCGGTTCTTTCAATATCGTTGAAAACTCCACTGATGATCTGGTGGATTTTAATTATTACAGTTTCGTAACCCTAACTACGGTAGGTTACGGAGATATTCTTGCCTTAACCCGAGCTGCTCGGGCACTCTCTATTTTCGAAGCTATTACAGGCCAGCTTTATTTGGCGATAATGATTAGCCGACTGGTGGGTATGCACGCATCGCAGGCCGGTATTGGCAAAGGCAAGTAGTCGGTAAAAAGGTATATTGACAGGCTGCATTTATATGTGAAATTTTGGTCAATAAAAAAGCCCTTGCCATAAGACAAGGGCTTTTTATTATTCGCTCCTCAATTCTCTATGTGATTAAAGAGAAGTCAGGCATCTAAGTGCCTTATTAAACTAAAGTTTTAACAGCTCTTTAGTTTTGGCAATGATACCGGCTGGATCAATACCTTGATGAGGGAATTGTTCCCACAGACCGCCACAACCTTCTTTATAAGTGGCAAGATGCGCGTATTTTGGCGTCAGACCACGTTCCAGCAACCATGAACCAAAACGACTACCCAAACCAGACTTGCGGTTAAAGGATTCAACAACCAATACCATCGGTGAATTACCAATTTTGGTCATCATGTCTTCATCAATAACATTCAGGGTGGCTTTGTTGATCAAGCCAACATCAATACCTTCCAGTTTCAGACGTTCTACGGCATCCAGCGCACGGTACAAGGACTCACCGAAACTGACAATATAACCATGAGTCCCTTCACGAATCACTTCATCTTTGCCGGAAACAAATTTATAGTCGCCACCAAAGTAGTCTTCGCCGGCAGTATTTAAAATAGTTGGTACTTTAGAACGGGTTGAGAAGACAAAACGCAAACCTGGGTTAAAGAAAATAGTTTCCAGACAAGCTTTCATTTGCAGCGGATCAGCCGGAAAGTAAAGGTTGGTCGCATAACCGTCACTCAAGCCATTGTCTGCGAACATATTGTTCAGACCAAAATGGCAAGTGTTGTCGGCCATATCGTCGATACCGGCATGAGAGAAATGACTCAGTACGTTGGAATTGTTCAAACGTGCCATGGTGATTTCAGAAAGCAGCATTTCCAGGAACGCACTAAACGTACCAAAAATACCTTGTCTTCCTGCTTCCATACCGAAACCGGCCGCCGCAGAAAAGTTACCGCGTTCCATGATACCGGAAGAAATAAAGGTTTCCGGGAAAGCCGCATGAATTTTGAACAGGCCACAAGAACCTTCAAGATCGCTGTCGACAACGCGAATTGATTCGATACGTTTGGCTTCACTCAGGCGACCCATAATTTCAACGGCAGCATCACCGAAAACGTTACGGTTGGCATCCCAACGATCACTTGAACCCAAGAATACGGCATCATTTTTAGGTGCCTTGATTTCTTTAAGGTGATCGGCAGCGGTTTGTTGGCCGCGAGATTCCAGATACTCAATGGCTACTTTTACAGAAATAACGTCATGGCCGTGGGTTGAACCTTCCAGACCGACAATACCGGGGCACATTGGGCGATGATTAATAACAGCAACCGGGCCATTGGTATTGACGGCGATACAAATACGTTTATACAAATCATCAAGATCTTCGCCGTCGCCTTCCAATACGGTGACGCCTTGACCTGCCAAAGTTTTAGCTGTTGTACAGCCAGGTAAATAATGTGATGGATGACCGGCAATAGTGACGTTGTTATCATCGATAATCAACTTGACATTCAGCTGTTGAGCCACGGCCAGACGTGCCGCTTCCGCGTCGTTACCTTCTTGTTGTGAGCCGTCAGAACCCAGGCAAAATAGTGTTTTGGTTGGATTAGCAATCGCTACGCCGTTGACGTAGGGCCACATGTGCCCCAAACGTCCCGAGCTAAATTTTACGCCGGGTGTAAAGCCCAGTTCAGGATGACCCGGTAAATGAGAGTGAGCCGCACGATATTCCATCAGGCGTTCAGCAGGAAGATCGCCGTTTAGCGTTGACATCAGATATTGAGTCGCTACACGGTGTCCGGCTTCATCAAAAAAAATAGGTACGAAGGCATCTTCTGAACCACGAAACAAAGCGTCCATAATCATGACTTCAGGCACAGTATCGTAAGGGCCGCCGGTATGACCGCCGACGCCTCTTGCAGCACCGGTAGCAGTAAAGAAAACAATGGCATCACGACAAAGCTGAATGTTGGCTTTAAGACTGTCTCTTTGCTCGGTAGTCAGTGTGTCAATGCTAGGATCAAGGGTAATGCGCTGATAAGCGCCAAGATCTATTGGAAATTTAGACATGGTTTTACTTCTCGTGGTTAAGGGTTATTAAATCTAAGGGTATTATACCTGTCATTAAATATAACTGAAAAAGAGGATTGCCAATATTCCGTTGCCTGCCCTTTTTCCGGTTATATTCATTAATGGTTTTAGTGTTGGTGTGTTCTTGTTTAAATGCCCTACTTACCGCTTCTAATCCTTTTTTCTCTGCGAAAGGGGAGTCATTTAAAAATATTTAAGTTGTTATCCGTTAAGTATAGTCAGTTATTTTTATTACTTCTTTTAACCAGTCGTGCAAATTACACCTTGTCGTTTACAGTCTGCAAGATATTTTAATGATCTTTGATGGCGATAAGGTTAAAGGCTGGATAATCAGGTAGAAATTGTGATTTTAAGGTGGCAGGTCAATCCAGTGCAACTTTTATCTTCCATTGCGTGACTTCTCAAAGTATAGAGCCCTAAATTAATTAATTAAGTAAGTAGGGCGTGCCGTATGCGCCTTATTTTTCAAGGCGCGCTCGGCACGCCCTACAGAAAATAGTGTCGATTAAGCAACGAAGGTCTCTATATGTGTTTAAATAAACCAATTCAAAACATAAAGCAGCAGGTTCAACATTGCCAAAAACCACCATCGTCCCCTCCGTTACGCGTATTGCCTTAGCCAGTTTTATTGGTACCGCTATTGAGTTTTATGATTTTTATATCTATGGCATGGCGGCGGCGTTGGTTATTGGTCCGGTATTTTTCCCTGGCGGCAACCCGACTACTCAAGCATTGAGTGCTTTTCTTACCTTTGCCGTAGCTTTTCTAACCCGACCTTTGGGCGCAGCGCTGTTTGGGCATTTTGGTGACCGCATCGGGCGTAAAACAACCTTGGTCGCATCACTGTTGGTAATGGGCATCTCGACCACATTGATTGGTGTGTTACCAGGTTATGATGCTATTGGGGCGTGGGCACCCGCTTTATTGTGTTTGCTGCGCTTTGGCCAAGGTATAGGTTTGGGGGGAGAATGGGGTGGTGCGGCACTGTTGGCAACCGAAAATGCACCGGCTGGCAAGCGCGGTTGGTACGGCATGTTTCCTCAATTGGGGCCGCCAGTCGGGTTTCTTTTTGCGACCGGCAGTTTTTTGCTGTTGGCTTATTTTTTGACTGAACAAGAATTTAAAGACTGGGGGTGGCGACTCCCGTTTCTTGCCAGCTCGATACTGGTGATGATTGGTTTGTATGTACGATTGGCAATAGCCGAGACGCCGGTATTTACCAACCTGTTGAAACAGCGCCAACGGGTAGTCTTTCCACTAAAAGAAATTGCAAAGTATCACCGTACTCCACTGATGCTGGGTGCGCTGGCGATGGTAGTGTGCTATGCGCTATTCTATATTTCAACGGTGTTTTCTTTAAGTTATGGCACCACCACTTTACACATTCCACGTCAGCAATTTCTGGGCATGTTAAGTGTGGCGGTGCTGTTTATGGCTGCCGCCACGCCGCTATCAGCGTGGGCAGGTGATCGTTTTGGACGACGACCGGTTTTGCTGGTCGCCGGTAGTGCCGCATTTCTGTCAGGGTTCGCTTTACAACCGATGCTGGAAAGCGGTTCACCGTTGCTGATTACCGCTTTCTTGTCTTTGGAATTATTTTTAATGGGCGCCACTTTCGCGCCCATGGGTGCCTTGCTACCTGAACTGTTTCCTCCTGCTTTACGCTACACCGGTGCCGGAACTGCCTATAACTTGGGCGGTATACTGGGCGCCTCGTTTGCACCGTATATTGCGCAACGCTTGGTCACCGAGGGCGGACTGTCCTGGGTTGGTGGCTATGTTTCATTGGCTGCCGCTATAAGTCTGCTTGCTGTCTATTTGATGCGCGAAACCCGTGATAACCCATGGGTATAATATAATATCTTCTCGTTTTTATTTCTTAAGAAGCGGCATTTTAAGCGTTATAAAAGATTACTTTCAGCTCCTGTTCAGTAAACAAAGCTTATTTTAGGCAGCAATTACAGAAATTATTGCTGCGTATCAGTCAGCAAAAACAGGAAGGTACAAGATGATTAATCAAAATTTAGAAGCATCCGGTAATATTGTCGCTTGTATGAATCAGGCTTTTGATAATGGTGATTTTTATGGGCTGGAATATGTCCTTGACGAGTTGGTTACTGAAAAACCGGTACCAGCCAATGAAAATACGGTAGATTGGTTTGGCGCTACCGATTATTTTGCGTAACTATTTTCGATAAACAACCGGGCAACCGGAATGCCTGGGTTCACAAAGCACAACAAAATAGATTAATCCACACTAGCGATCTGTAACGTTGTCTTAATAATGTCATGTTATCTTGAGCATCCAGCATAGCTCAGGATAAGTCACATGTATAAATGCCGCACCACCCCGCTGACCTACGATTTTAAATCGCTACGCAATCTAATGGCTAAGGCGTCTCCGTCTCGTTCCGGCGATTATTTGGCGGGTGTCGCGGCTGACAATAATCGTGAGCGGGTTGCCGCGCAGTGGGTGCTGGCCGATGTCCCGTTAAAACAGTTTCTTAATGAAGCACTGGTTCCTTATGAACAGGATGAAGTCACACGCCTAATCATTGATGAGCATGATAGCTTGGCGTTTGCGGCCGTCAGTCATCTTACGGTAGGTGACTTTCGTAACTGGTTATTGTCCGATCAGGCCGACACAGAAACATTAACGGCTATTGCTTCTGGCTTGACACCGGAAATGGTGGCGGCTGTATCCAAAATTATGCGACTCCAGGATTTGATTCTGGTTGCCAAAAAATGCCGGGTGATTACCCGTTTTCGCGGCACTATTGGCCTTGAAAACCGCTTGTCTACGCGCTTGCAACCCAATCATCCTACCGATAATCCCGCCGGTGTTGCTGCCAGTCTTTTGGATGGCTTGCTGTATGGTTGTGGCGATGCGGTCATTGGCATTAATCCCGCCTCCGACAATCTGGAAGCAACCTTACGTTTACTGCACATCCTGAATGATGTAATTGAACGTTATCAAATTCCGACCCAATCGTGCGTGTTGGCGCATGTGACCACAACCTTAAAAGCCATGGCACAAGGCGCACCGGTTGATTT
>CAIUYS010000609.1 GCA_903903365.1 uncultured Methylococcaceae bacterium | reverse complement strand
TCAATTGCCAAAAACAGGTTATCAAAATGACCAATGGATTCGGATGAACCCAGGAACAAAATGCCGCCGGGATTCAGTGCGTAATGAAACTGAGGAAAAATCTCTTTTTGCAGTTCAGCATTCAGGTAAATCAGTAAATTTCGGCAACTGATTAAATCTACCCGGGTAAACGGAGGATCCTGAATCAGGTTTTGGGTGGCAAATATGACCGTATCGCGAATCTCTTTACTGATACGATATTGACCGTCTTCCAGCTTAAAGAACCGTTGCAAACGATCCGGTGAGACATCGGCAGCAATACCGATGGGATAAATACCTTCGCGGGCACGCGTAATGGACCATTCATCCAGATCCGTAGCAAAAATCTGAAAGCGCAGTGAGTGCCCGGTTTTCGCCATGTATTCTTTAAGCAAAATCGCAAGCGAATAAGGTTCCTCGCCGCTAGAGCAACCCGCTACCCATATTCGCAATTCGGTATTATCTGGCTTGCCTTCAAACAACTTTGGCAGTGCCAGATCGCTGAGCGCCTCGAAGGCCTCGGCATCTCTAAAAAAACTGGTCACGTTGATCAAAAGCTCCTTGAACAGTTTGTCCAGCTCAACAGGATTTTCTTGCAGAAACTGTATATAGTTGTCCGGATTTTTGATCTGATGAATATTCATGCGCCGGACTATCCGCCGTTTAATCGTCGTTGGCTTATAAGCGGACAAATCATTACCGGTTCGATTGCGTAGCATAAGAAATATTTTCTGGATAGGTTCAGAAGCCACCAGTGTCTCAGGTTTGGCGCTGTAAATACTTTTAAAGTAGGGACCTTTACTGTATTGAATCAGCTGCGAGCCCATTTTTTCCGGAGGCAATACAAAATCTACGTCACCCAAGGCTATTGCACTACTGGGCATACCGTCGAATTTTGCTGTTTTCGGATCCTGAACCATGGTCATGCCCGATGCGCCTTTGATAGCTTTAAGACCTAAAGTTCCATCAGTACCCGTCCCTGAAAGAATAACGCCAACGCCCATTTCCTGGATATCTTCTGCCAATGAGCGTAAAAAAAAGTCTATGGGTAGGTGCGCTGAATCATGTTTCTGACAATCCACAAGATGTAACCGGTGATTGAGTAAGGCGAGATTTTTTCCAGGCGGACAGACAAAAACATGATCGCTTTTTAAATAGATACCATCCTCAGCAGTTAAAACCGGCATGTTGGTAAACTTGCTTAACAAATCCGGCAGAAGACTTACATGCCCGGGGAGTTGATGGGTGACCACGATAAAAACAAAACCTGTTTCGTGCGATAAATTAGCAAAAAACAATTCCAGCGCCTCCAAGCCACCGGCTGAAGAACCTATACCCACTACCGGCATTAAAAATGCTGACTTTCCGGACTTACTGTGATTGATTTTTTTATTAGCGATAACTTTCACTGAGTGATCCTTGAGCGGTTATTTTGCTGAAACGGAGTCACAACCGATTATTGTAGATGTTAACAAGACCAGTCTGTTAACAGCCACCATGTATACGACATTGTCAGATATAAGTACATACGTAAAAATACCTACGTATTTGTACGTATGTACTTATTTTACTAATGGTATACAGTGATTATTAATAAATTTATCCGCTTTATTTACTTTCAGTAACTACCCATAATTCGGCCATTAACTTGAGCCAAGCGCTCGCCAGTGCCAGAAAGCTTTAAAAAAAGACCCCAGCAAAATCAATCGCCTGTTTTAAATAGTTTTTGAAGAAACCAATTCGTTTTTAAGCTTATAACTCACAATAAACATTATCTTAAGGAGACATAAAATGGCTATTACACGTTACGAACCTTGGAGCTTATTAAATCAATTGCAAAGAGAACTACTTAGTTCCCAAGATGAAAAAGCCACAGAAGGATCAATTGCAACTGCCGAATGGGCACCTGCGGTTGATATAAAAGAAGAAGTCGATAAGTTTGTTATTTATGCCGATATCCCGGGTGTCAAGCCGGATGCTATTGAAGTCAGTATGGAAGCCGGTGTGTTGACGGTAAAAGGCCAAAAAGAGTCTGAGACCAAAACTGAAAAAGAAGGTTATAAACGGGTTGAACGCACGTCCGGTTCTTTTTATCGACGTTTCAGCCTGCCCGATTCGGCAGATGGCGAAGCCATTAATGCAAAATGCAAACACGGCGTGCTTGAGATTATTATTCCCAAACGGGAAGCCGTTAAACCAAAGCGTATCAATGTAACATCAGAAGAATAATCCCAAATTTTCATTATAACCAGGCAGGCAGATTCTTAAATAAAGAAAACCCGGTGACTCAGCTGTTAGATAATTATTCAGCTCCCCCTCTTTGAAAAAGAGAGGTTAGGGGGCAATGCCGTTAAGTTAAGCGCAAGTTGTTTAAAAAACTGGAGTGCAATCGCTTCAGCTATTGCCTTTAAAAACAGCTAAAACTGTTTTACTCCTGTTATATGTTTAACTTAACGGCATTGAGTTAGGAGATATTTTTAAAATAAATCCCCCGTAGCTTTCTCTTTTTTCTCTCTCCCTTTTTCAAAAAGGGGGAGAGAAAACTTATGCTGTTAAAAGTATTAGCCGCGAAGGCGATTGATGATAGTGGCGTTATCATTCCACTGGAAGCGCCAGCCCTATCAATAAAAAATTTGATGGCCAGTCATTCTGGTGTTCAATCTTCAGGTTTTTAATGCTCAAGTTTGGGGGAAATCCATTGTAATCAGCTAAACATAACGACATGCAATATAAAGATTACTATAAAATCATGGGACTATCCAGGGATACCAGTCAGGATGAAATCAAACGCGCTTATCGCAAACTGGCGCGTAAGTATCATCCCGATGTTAGCAAAGAAAAGGATGCTGAGGCAAAGTTTAAGGAACTTGGAGAGGCTTATGAAGTCCTCAAGGATCCCGAAAAAAGAGCGGCTTATGATCAATTAGGAGCCAATTGGAAAGCCGGACAGGATTTTAGACCGCCGCCAAACTGGAATGAAGGTTTCGAATTTAGAGGCACTGGTTTTACTGGCGATGAGGCCGGTATCTACAGTGATTTTTTTGAACAATTATTTGGCCGGGGAGGATTTCATCCAGGCGACAAGGGGCAATATAGCATCCATGCGCGTGGACAGGACAGTCATGCAAAAATCTACATTGACATGGAAGACAGTTTTCACGGAGCAACGCGTAATATATCCCTAAGCACCCCGGAAATGGATGCACAAGGCCATGTACAGGTTAAGCACAGAAGCCTGAATATAAAGATTCCGAAAGGTATTAAGGCGGGTCAACATATCAGACTGGTCGGCCAGGGTAGCCCCGGCTCAGGTAGCGGTCAAGCGGGCGACTTGTTTCTTGAAATAGCACTAAACAGCCACCCGCTTTATCGAACTTCAGAAGCGGATGTTTATCTGGATCTTCCCGTAACACCTTGGGAGGCCGCCTTAGGTGCAAAAATAAAAGTACCGACCCCGGAAGGTAATGTTGATCTCAAAATACCGCCCAACTCCAGACAAGGTAGCAAACTGCGCTTGGCAGGTCGCGGATTACCGGCCAAGATACCGGGCGATTTTTACGTGGTACTGCAAATTGCCCTGCCACCGGCCAGTACAGCGCAAGCCAAAGCGGCTTACCAAGCCCTGCATGAACAACTTGATTTTAACCCGCGACAGTCTCTGGGAGTCTAATCAATGAGCTCACATGATTTATCGTTAGTACATACCGGAACGGTTATTGAAGAAGACAGCTTGACACTGGAGCAACTGTGCCATGCTTGCGATGTACATGCAGACTGGATAATCAGCATTGTTGAGGAAAGCATAATTGAACCCCAGGGAGAAGATAGTCGTTTATGGCGTTTTTCAGGGGCAAGCCTGATACGTGCGCGCTCTGCCCTCAGATTACAACGTGACTTGGGGATTAATCTGGCTGGCATTGCTCTGGCACTGGATTTGATGGAAGAGCTTGAAAGTCTG
>CAIUYS010000608.1 GCA_903903365.1 uncultured Methylococcaceae bacterium | reverse complement strand
CATTGATACACGCCCTTGCCGGACTGCATAAGTCATTAATTTATCTATAGCAATTAAAGAAATATCCCAGGCAGTCACCGCCCATCCTCGCTCTGCCAAAAAAACGGCATTAGCCCCCAAACCGCAAGCCAAGTCCAGCGCAGTTCCGGTCGACGGTAGCAAAAAATCATTTTCAGTCAGTACAGATGCCGCCGGATAAAAAATCGACTCCGACTGACTATAAACAGCATTCCATTTGCTAATTTCCGCAGCCATTATTCAGTTCCCGGCATACTCACGCGATGCTCCAACCACGCCTGCAAGAAATCCATAAAGCCTTTAACCTTGGCGGATAAATATTTCCGGTGCGGATACACGGCATGTATATCTAAAGGCGGCAAGGGGTAATTTCCCAGCACCACTTTTAGCGTACCATTTTCAATATCCCGACCCACAATATAAGTAGGCAGCATCACCAGTCCCAAGCCATTAATGGCGGCGATACGAATCGGGTGAGCCGCATTGGCTTGCATTCTCCCGGTAACGGTGACTACCTTAAAGCCTGCTTCCGTTTTAAATTGCCATTTATTACGTGGCGAAATAGCCCAATTAACCAGGCAACTATGCTCCACCAAATCTTCCGGCGTCTGCGGAATACCGTAACGTTCCAAATAATCCGGCGATCCGCAAACAACCAGCGATGAACTGGCTAATTTACGGGCAACCATACTGGTATCATCTAAAGCGCCCAGAAAAATAGCTACATCAATACCTTCATCAATCAAGTCGCCAGGACTGCCCTGCAAAATCATTTCAACTGTTAAATCGGTATGAATTTTTAAAAATTCCGCCACAGCACGCGCAATATGAGTTGCGCCAATAGCCGGTGGCGCACTGATCTTTAATACTCCCCGTGGCTCCGTTTGTAAATGCGTCACTGCGGTTTCCATTTCTTCAACATCTATCAGCACTTGCTGACAACGTTCAAGATAAGAAACACCTACATCCGTGAGGCTTAAGCTACGCGTGGTACGATTGATTAAGCGCGTTCCCAGACTGCCTTCAAGTTGCATAATATGCTTGGTTGCCATGGCTCTGGAAATACCCAAATCCCTGGCGCCACCCGCAAAACTTCCGGCTTTTGCGACACGCACAAAGACGGTCATACTTGTTAATTTATCCATTTAAGCCTCAATTAGTTGCAAAGTGACTATCATCAAGTTAAGGAGTGGGTGCCCATATATTTGCACCGGCAAGCGCTCCGTTTTTGCTTGGCTTAATTGCAGCGAGTGAAAGGTACAGGCTACCGTATTTTTGCTTTGCACCTTGCACGTGCTGCATATCAACAAAAGTCTTGACATTACACACTATTTCTACACAGGAAACAATTAATTTATTATTTGGCATATTGTATACAATAAATATCCCTGTATAGTATTAACCATGTAAGAACGCAACAAGATTTGTAAAACGGCAACAAAGCTGCCTAAAGATTACTTAACTTTATTACTGGATTAAACTAATGAAAAACTTCAACAAAGACATAATGATCGGCTTACTATTTATTGCCGGCATAGGAAGTTTCATTTCAGGTCAATTTATTATTTCGACCGTATTGTTTGGCTCCGCTGCTATTTATAGCAACATTGTAATGCGAGTAAAGATTAACAGCTAAGCGTTAACAGTTAACTACCTCCTGGTGTTATACCTCCAAGCAGTTCCTCCTCATAATGCTCTGCTTGAATTTTTGCCTCTCTCTGCGGATACGCATTGGGAGGTTTTTTTTGCCTGCGATTTTTAAGCAGACACTCGCTCATCGAGTTTTTTACGATTCGATAGTAAGTCACCATTTTTGCACTGCGGCACAAAACCTGAAACAGCACGCTTTAACACATCTCTGACTTGCTCAAAATCATCATCACCAGTTGCCTTTTCCAAAGACTCCAACATTTTTTCCAGTTCAACCCAAGGAATAATATCTTCTTCGGCTCGCATAATTCTGGGGTGACTGGTTTCTGAAACATGATCGCCAATCAACAGCTCTTCATAAAGTTTTTCACCCGGCCGCAAACCGGTAAAACTAATCGCTATCTCACCCGCCGGATGATTTTCATCTTTGACTTGCAAACCACTTAAATGAATCATTCGCTTTGCCAAATCAACAATTCGAATGGGCTCGCCCATATCCAGTACAAACACATCGCCCCCCTGACTTAAGGCACCTGCTTGAATAACCAACTGCGAGGCTTCGGGTATCGTCATAAAGTAACGAATAATTCTGGCATCGGTCACGGTTACCGGCCCACCTCGGGCTATTTGCTCTCTAAACAACGGTACGACAGACCCTGACGAACCTAAAACATTACCAAAGCGCACCATCGTAAATCGGGTTTTGGAACTATGATCCGCGTTTAAACTCAGAGCCTGCAAAATCAATTCTGCAAAACGCTTGGTCGCACCCATGATATTCGTCGGCCTGACTGCTTTATCCGTTGAAATTAGTACAAAAAGTTCAACTTCTGCATTGATGGCCGCCTGCGCTGCACGAAAAGTTCCAAAGATATTATTCCATACGGCTTCCCCAGGGTTTTTCTCTACCATCGGCACATGCTTGTAAGCGGCAGCATGATAAATAGTTTG